>JBMLRS010000348.1:0-5079 GCA_049240905.1 Elsteraceae bacterium | reverse complement strand
TCCGGGAACCGGCCTGCTGAACAAGGAATGCTTCGCCAACGCCGGGCAGCATTACCTCATTCAGCCTTCCGCCGATGGGGCCTCGCGCCGCGTGACCTTGTTGGACATCGACGCGCCGAACAACGTCAACACGCAGGCCTCGATCGGCTCGGCGCTGCAGGATCTGGGCGTTGAAGGCGACGCGATCGGCATGGTCGCGCCCAATCGCTTCGGCGTGATCCATGAGGCGGGGATCGACAGCAAGCTGATCCAGCGTCAGCTGATCGAAAAGATGAAGGCGATCGAGCCGAACGCGCTGGGGAAAGTGAAATCCTCCTCCTTCGAGCTTTCGGTCGGCTCCCAACCCGCCGCCGACGCGGCGAAAGCCCTGGTTTACGCGATCAACAAGTTCGCGGAGGACAAGTCCGGCGACTTCAATATTGAAAGCCTGGAGGGGTTGGATCGCTTCATCGACAGCAGCGTCACCAAGATTCAGGACCTGCGCCGCGCGTTGCGGAACTTCACGCTGCATTACCAGCCCATCGTCGATCTGAAGACCGGCTTGGTGCATCACCAGGAGGCGCTCACCCGTCTGGCTGACGGCGGATCGCCGTTCTCGACCGTGACTTTCGCCGAGGAGGCGGGGCTGATCGCCGATCTCGACATCGCGGTGACTCAGCATGCGGTCGAGGTGCTGCAGCGCGCGCCGTCGGCGCTGGACATCGCGATCAATCTGTCCGGCCGATCGCTCGGCAGCGACGGATTCGTGAAGCAGTTGGAGGCCCAGCTCAGCCTGCATTCCAATTTCCGGCATCGGCTGATTATCGAAATCACCGAATCCAGCCGCATCAACGATCTGGATCGTATCTCCGCCATCATCACGAGCCTGCAGCAGGCCGGCCACAAGATCTGCATCGACGATTTCGGATCGGGCGCGGCCGCCTTCCACTATCTGCGCAAGCTGCGCGTGGACACGGTCAAGATCGACGGTCAGTACATCGGCAAGTTGAAGACCGACTCGCGCGACCGCGCCTTCGTGAAATCGATCCAGCAGCTCGCCACCGACCTCGGTTGCAGCACCGTCGCGGAATTCGTCGAGACTGACGACCAGGTCGGGGTGCTGCGCGCCCTCGGCGTCAACTACGGCCAGGGCTACCTGTTCGCCAAGGCGCGGCCGGAGATCTACACGCGCGAGAACTTAAAGCCCAACAAGAACTGGGGGCCGAAGGTCGGCTGATCGGGTCGAGCCGCCCGCGGCTTGCGGTTGGCTCGACCCGAGGCGATCAGATCACGTAGGCCTTGAGCGGATCGAAGCCGTTGAAAGCGACCGAGCTGTAGGTGGTGGTGTAGGCGCCGGTCGCCAGGATCCGCACCTTGTCGCCGGCCTTCAGGCCAACCGGCATCTGATAGTCGGTCTTCTCATACAGAATGTCGGCGGAATCGCAGGTCGGGCCGGCCAGCACGACCGGGCCGGTCTCCTCCCCGTCGCGATCGGTCAGGAAGCGATATTTGATCGCCTCGTCCATAGTCTCGGCCAGGCCGCCGAACTTGCCGATGTCCAGGAACACCCAGCGCTTGTCTTCGTCGTAGTCCTTGCGCGAGACCAGGACCACTTCGGTCTCGATCACGCCGGCTTCGCCCACCATGGAGCGGCCGGGCTCGATGATGATCTCCGGGATATTGTTGCCGAAATGACGTCGGAACGCCGTCATCACCGCGTCGGCGTAGGCCTGCAGCGGCGCGATGTCGTTGCGATAGCGCGCGGGGAAGCCGCCGCCGATGTTCACCATGCGCAGGTCGATCTCGCGCGCGGCCAGCGCGGAGAACATGCTGGCGGCGCGGCCGAGCGCCACGTCCCACTGGCTGAGGTCGGTCTGCTGCGAGCCGACATGGAAGGACAGACCATAGGGGTCCAGGCCCATCTCGCGGGCCTGGGCCAGCAGATCGGCGGCCATCTCCGGCGCGCAGCCGAACTTGCGGCTCAGCGGCCATTCAGCGCCGCCGCACTCCATCAGGATGCGGCAGAAAACCTTGGCGCCGGGAGCGGAGCGGGCCAGCTTCTCCAGCTCTTCCGCGCTGTCGAACGCGAACAGGCGCACGCCCTGCTCGTAGGCGTAGGCGATGTCGCGCTCCTTCTTGATCGTGTTGCCGAAGGAGATGCGGTCCGGCGTGGCGCCGGCGGCCAGGGCCATGTCGATCTCGCCGCGGCTGGCGGTGTCGAAGCAGGAGCCCATGCCTTCCAGCAGGTCCAGGATCTGCGGGGCCGGATTGGCCTTTACGGCGTAGAAGACCGTGGCGAGCGGCAGAACCGACGTCAGCGTGCGGTAGGTGTCCGCGATGACGTCCAGGTCCATCACCAAGCAAGGGGTGGCGGGACGCGACTCAGCCAGGAAACGGGCGATCTTCTCAGTAATCATGGGTACCTCCGGCGGGCGCCGCCGTTTTTCAGGCGCGCAAGCGGGTTTGCGGAAATTTTAGGCGAGCAAACGGGGAGGTCGGCGGGCCGGCTTGTAAAGCGCCTGTCCGCCGCGGACTTCTAGGGCAGAATCCGGTTGATGAGCACGTTGCGGACGGGTTTCGGTCCCGTGAAAATCTTGGTCATGGCCACTTCCCTCTCGGTAACCGGCGGAGCCGGAACCACCAAAAAGGACGCGTTACGTCGTTACATAACCCCAGAGGATCCGAACCGGAGGGGGCCATAGGCACGTGCGTGCGTCTCGGAAGCGGTAAATAGGGATTTTTGACCCCAACGCAAGCACTTATTTCATGACGAAACTGTATGGCGTTTTACGCGCCGGCTTGTGGCACTGTAAGGCCCTGATTTGAAAGGGCGAGAATGTCTTTGGATGAGCGGTTGAGCGGCGTCTTGCGCGCCTTGGAGCGGACGGTCTCCTCCTGGCCCTGGATGGGCATGAAGCTGCGGCAGATTTTCACGCGCCTCGCTCCGATCCATGAAACCACAGTGAGAGGCCTGTCGATTCGCGCGATCCTGCCGCTGCATCAGGTCGGGACCTACGCCGAGTTTCGCGCCTGGGGCAGCCGCGAGCCGGAAGTGCTGGACTGGATCGACAGTTTCCAGACGCCGTTCTGCTTCCTCGACGTTGGCTCGAACTTCGGCACCGAATCGCTCTACGCCGCCAAGCGCCACCCGCAAGGATCCGTCGTCGCCTGCGATCCGGAGTTCCTGGGCGGCTACAATCTGGCGGTGAACATCCTGCTGAACGGGCTTGAGAACATCGACAACTACGCGGTCGCGCTCGGAGCGTCGCCGGGTTGGCTGGCGATCCCGGAGAACCTGAACTACCTGAACGTCATTCCGGCCAAGAAATATGCGGCGGCGCGCCGCCTGGTGCGCTGCGAGTCGATCGACAGCCTGCTGGACGGCCAATCCGTCGAATATCTCAAGATCGACGTCGACGGGCTGGAGCAAGACATCCTCAGCGGGGCCAAGCTGACCCTGGCCTCGCGCCGTCTGCGCTCCCTCATCGTCGAGGTCGACGAGCCCGAAGCGCGCGGGCCGGTGATCGAGATGTTGAAGGCGGCGGGCTATGATCTGATCTCAGTCTCCGGCGCGAGCGGCAACAATCATCGTTTCGACCGCCGCGCCGCCTAGGAGCCTGTCTGGGAATTGCCCATAGCCGTCGCTGAAAAATCAAGGGATCGCCGCCAGGAACGGGGCGCAGCACGATGCGGGGCATCGTGCAAGCCGCGTGACGCCGCGGAAGCCCTTGATTTCTCGGCCCGAAGGGTCGGACGCAGGAACGGGCGGGTTGCGTCAGACCCGGCGTTGGCGGCTTGCCGCCCTAAGCCAACCCAAGCCGTGCGCGATGCCCCGCATCGCGCTTCACCGCCTTCCTATCCCGCCCGCTCCTGCGTCGCGACGCCGGCTATGGGCAATTCCCAGACAGGCTCCTAGCGAACCGCCATGTCCAAATTCACCATTCATCACGCCACCATCCATCGCTACGCGCGGCCCGTGACGCTGGGCCAGCATCGCCTGATGTTCCGTCCGCGCGACAGCCACGATCTGAGGTTGATCGACGCCCGACTGTCCGTGACGCCGGCGCCGATGGAGACGCGCTGGGTGCATGACGTGTTCGGCAATTCGATCACCTTGATGAGCTTCCAGGGCGAAACCGATCTGCTGGAGATCGTCTCCACCATCGAACTGGAGCATTTCGGCCTCGACAGACCGCTTGTGCCCTTGGAGCCCTACGCCGCCTTCTACCCCTTCAGCTATCCGTTCGACGAGCTGCCGGACCTCAGCCGATCGATCGAGCGGCAGTATCCCGATCCCAACCATGAGGTGGATCGTTGGGCGCGCCGCTTCGTCGCCGGCAATGGCGGCGGCGGCGCGATGCCGACCCAACTGCTGCTGGAGGAGATGACCCGCGCCATCCCGCGCGATTTCGCCTATCGCTCGCGCTGGGAGCCGGGCGTCCAGGATCCGGTGGAGACGCTCTATCGCCGCTCCGGCACCTGCCGCGACTTCGCGCTGTTCATGATGGAGGCGGCGCGCGCCTTGGGTTTCGCCGCGCGCTTCGTCTCAGGCTATCTCTACGACCCGGCGGTGGATCCCAACTTCAATGTCGGCGGGCAGGCGCTCTTGGGCTCTGGCGCGACCCACGCCTGGGTGCAGATCTATCTGCCCGGCGCGGGCTGGGTGGAGTTCGACCCGACCAACGGCCTGTTCGGCGGGGCCAATCTGTTCCGCGTCGCGGTCGCGCGCGACCCGTCCCAAGCCATTCCGCTTCAGGGATCCTACGCCGGGGACGCGGACGACATTCTGTCGGAGGAGATCACGGTGTCGGTGCGGCGGAACCGCTGATCATGGCGGCGCGCAGCCGGCTGGAGACGGCGTCGATCACGATCACCGCCGCCAGGATCATCAGCACCAGAAAGCTGACCGTCGGCCATTCCAGAGTGCGGATCTGCTCCGAGAGATGCAGGCCGATTCCGCCGGCCCCAACCACCCCGATGATCGTCGCCGATCGGGTGTTCGATTCAAAGAAATAGAGCGCCTGCGCCGCGATCACCGGTAAAACCTGGGGCAGCACGCCGAAGACGATCACCTGGATCCGGTCGCCGCCGGACGCCTTG
>JBMLRS010000347.1:0-19513 GCA_049240905.1 Elsteraceae bacterium | reverse complement strand
GCAAATAGCCGCTCCTAGAACAGCCCCACAATCTCCCCGTTTTCATCCAGGCCGATCTGGTTGGCGGCCGGCGTGCGCGGCAGGCCGGGCATGGTCATGATCTCGCCGCACAAAGCCACCACGAAGCCGGCGCCGGCGCTCAGGCGGACGTCGCGCACGGGCAGGGTGAAGCCGGTGGGCGCGCCCTTGGCGTCGGGATCGGTGGAGAAGCTGTATTGCGTCTTGGCCATGCAGATCGGCAGGTGGCCGTAGCCCTGGGCCTCGAACTCCTTCAGCCGGGTCAGCGCGGCCGGCGCGATCGCCACGTCGTCGGCGCGGTAGATCTGCTGGGCGACGGTGCGGATCTTGTCGGCGAGCGGCATGGCGTCCGGGTAAAGCGGCTCGAATGACGCGCCTCCCGCCTCCACCAGCTTGATCACGGCGCGGGCCAGATCCTCGGCCCCGGCGCCGCCTTCGGCCCAGTGGCGGCATTCGACCGCCTCGGCGCCCAGACTCTTGCAGACGCGGCGCACGGCTTCATGCTCGGCGTCGGTGTCCTTGGTGAAGCGGTTGACCGCGACCACGACCGGCACCTTGAACTTCTTCACGTTCTCGATATGACGAGCGAGGTTCGCCGCGCCACGCTCCACCGCCGCGACGTCCTCGCGATCGAGATCCGGCCGCGCCACGCCGCCATGCATTTTCAGCGCGCGGACAGTGGCGACGATCACGGCGACGGCGGGCGCGAGGCCGGCCTTGCGGCATTTGATGTCGAAGAATTTCTCCGCGCCCAGATCGGCGCCGAATCCCGCTTCGGTGACCACGTAATCCGCCAGCTTCAGACCTGTGCGGGTCGCGAGCACGCTGTTGCAGCCATGGGCGATATTGGCGAAGGGGCCGCCATGGACCAGGGCGGGGGTGCCCTCGATCGTCTGCACCAGGTTCGGCTGCAACGCGTCGCGCAGCAGGGCGGCCATGGCGCCGGAGGCCATCAAGTCGCGGGCGTAGACCGGCTCCTTCTTGCGGTTGCGCGCGACGATCACGTCGCCCAGGCGCTTCTCCAGATCGGCCAGATCCTTGGCCAGGCAGAAGACCGCCATCACTTCCGAAGCGACGGTGATGTCGAAGCCGTCCTCACGCGGCGCGCCGTTGCCGCCAAGCGAGACCACGACCTCGCGCAGGGCGCGGTCGTTCATGTCCATCACCCGGCGCCAGCTGATCTTGCGCGTGTCGATGTCCAGCGCGTTGCCCCAATAGACATGGTTGTCGATCAGGGCCGACAGCAGGTTATGGGCGGCGGTGATCGCGTGAAAATCGCCGGTGAAATGCAGGTTGATCTCGTCCATCGGCAGCACCTGGGCGTAGCCGCCGCCGGTCGCACCGCCCTTCACGCCGAAGCAAGGCCCCAGCGAAGGTTCGCGCAGGCAGATCGCCACGCGCTTGCCGATGCGGCGCAGCGCGTCGCCCAAGCCGATCGTCGTGGTGGTCTTGCCCTCGCCGGCCGGGGTCGGGTTGATCGCGGTCACCAGCACCAGCTTGCCGGAGGGGTTCGATTCCAGCCCGGCGATGAAGTCCATCGACAGCTTGGCCTTGATCGGACCATAGCGATAGAGCGCCTCCAGCGGCACGCCCAGATTCGCGGCGATCGCTTCGATCGGCTGGGGCTTGGCGGCGCGGGCGACGGCGATGTCGCCAGCGGAGGCGGGCGGAAGGGTCTGGTGGGATACGGTGGACAGGGCGGCCTCCCCAGGCTTGGTTTTTCTTCGGTTTCCCTACACCTTGAAAGCGGACATGAAAAGCGGGGGCGCGCGACGGTGAGGATCAGGCTCAGTCCTGGGGTCGGCTTGAGCCTGAGCTTCGCCGCGCTTTTCGGTTGCAGCGGGGTCGGTTTGCCTTACGGCCCGGTCTGGTTCGCCGACCGAGGCTTGAGTCTGGTCGAGATCGGCTATCTGTCGGCGCTGGGCTCGCTCGCCAAGCTGGTCGCCTCAGGTCCGTTCGGCAACATCTCGGACCGGCTGCGCCGTCCCGGCCTGATGGTGGCGATCGCGGTGGGCGTCAGCCTGATGGGGCATGTCGGCTATCTGTTCTCCGGCGCCTTCTGGCATTACGCCTTCTTCGCCTTCCTGATCGGCATGTTCTATCCCGGCGCGATCGGCGTGCTGGAGGGCACGGCGGCGCGCCAATCGGCGATGGGTTTGTTCGACTACGGCAAGGTGCGGCTGTGGGGCTCCGTCGCCTTCATGGCGACCAGCCTGATCGTCGGCGCGGCGCTGCGATGGTTCGAGCCCTGGATCATCATGCCGGCGTTGATCGGGCTCTTCAGCGTCGCGCTGATGGTCTGCGCTGTCGCCCCGATCCAGGATGCAGGCGAAGCGCCCCCGCGCGCCAGCATCTGGCGCCATGGCGCGTCGATCCTGAAGGCCCCCGGCGTGGCCTGGGTGTTCCTGGCGGCTGGTTGCATCCAAAACAGTCACATGATGTATTACAGTTATGCAGTGCTCCATTGGCGCGCTGGCGGGGTGGATCCCACCCTGACGGGGCTGTTCTGGGGTCTGGCGATCGTCGGCGAGATCGGCTTGCTGATGGTCGCCGGGGGATGGCTGCAGCGATTCGCTCCCGGTTGGCTTATGCTGGCGGGCGGATTGACGGCGGCGTTGCGATGGAGCGTGATGGCGATCACAGTGGACCCCTGGGCGATGACGATCTGCCAGCTCTTGCATGGCCCGAGCTTCGCCCTTACCCACTTGGCCACCATGCGCTGGTTTGGCCTGCGCGCCCCGCCTGGCTTGGCCGCGACGACTCAGGGACTGTTCATGGCGCTGCCGATGGGACTCGCCACGATGGTCGCGTTCGCGGCGTCCGGGCAGCTTTATCAGGCGTTTGGCGGGGCCGGTTTCTGGGCCATGACGGCGCTCGCTCTGACAGGAGCGCTCGCCTGTCTGCGATTGCGGAGATAAGATATAAAATAATGGGAAAACTCCGACCCGGGAGAAGGCGATGGCCAGTTCAAGTATGGGAAGGATGCTCCGGCGAGCGTTCTCCTTTCTCTATGTGGACGTCGAAGCGCAGGCGCGTGAGACCAAACGGCTGACCAAGAGGTTCACTGAGCCGAAGCTGATGCTGGTCTACCAAGGCGCAAAATTGCCGTCGGTCGATTGGAGCCGGGGCGGGATCAGCGTGATCAGCCAGGACAAGCCGCAGATGGGAGCGCGCGTCGTCGGCACGCTGGAGACGGCGACCGGCAAGCGCATCGGCGAAGTCGCCGGAAAAGTGGTTAAACTGACGCCCAAGGGCTTCGCGCTTGATTTCGAGCCGCTCGGCCTCGACATCCAGAACGGCCTTGACGCCGCGATCCGGGAGAAGGTGAAGGCTTGAGCCAGAAGGCGCTGTCGCCCTGCGTGCGCAATTGCTGTCTGGACCAAGACGACGTCTGCCTCGGCTGCGCGCGCACGCTCGACGAGATCCTGCGATGGTCGAAGCTTTCCAATCCAGAACGCCAACGGATCATGGACGGGCTTGAAGCCCGCCGCAGAGATCGACGGGAGCGCTTGGCTTCTTGAGCGAGATCGAGGCCGCGATCGCCTTGCATCGCTCCGGCGATCTGCCGGCCGCGCAAGCCGCTTACGCTGCGATCCTGGCGCGCGATCCTGGCAACGCCGAGGCGATCGCCATGTTGGGCGTGATGGCCCACCAACGCGGCCGCCCGGACGCGGCGCTGGATCTGATCGACCGCGCGATCTTTCTGAACCCGGCGCCGGACTGGCTCCACGCCCACCGCTGCACCGCGCTATGCGCGCTCGGGCGGCTGGAGGAGGCGCTGGAGGCGATCCTGGAGGCGGAGCGGCGCGGCCTTGACCCGCTGCATTGCCTGTTCATCCGCGGAAACATTCTGTGCGACCTGCGCCGCTACGCCGAGGGGGCGGCGCTTTACGAACAAGCGCTTGCGCTGGACCCCGGCCAGATCGCCGTCCGCCTGAATCTGGGGATGGCGCGCTGGCGGCAAGGCGCGCTTGACGCCGCGGAGGCCGCCTTCCAACAAGCCTTGGCCAGCCATGCCGAGCTGGCGGAGGCGCATTACGGACTGGGGCTGATCCACCGCGCGCGCAACGACTTAATCGCCGCCAATCTTTCCCAGCGCGCGGCGACCGCAATCGACCCCGGCCACGCGAAGGCGCAGCTGGAGCTCGGCGAATTGGATCTGCTGGCGGGCTTCTTCCGCGAAGGGTTCGCCGGCTATGAATGGCGCTATCACCTGCCGCACGCGATCGGGCTGCTGCCGCAGTTCGACACGCCGGCCTGGGACGGCTCGGACCTCAAGGGCGAAGGCCTGTTCGTCTATGTCGAGCAAGGCTATGGCGACAGCATGATGTTCGCGCGCTTTCTGCCGCTGGCGGCGGCGCGCGGCGCGCGGATCGTGCTGGGCGTCAGCGCCCCCTTGGCCCGGCTGTTCCAGGGATTTCCTGGCGTCGAGCGGCTGGTGACCAACTGGCAGGAGGCCGCGCCCTATCAGCGCCACGCGCCGATCTCCAGCTTGCCTCTGCTGCTGGGGGTGGATTCGCCTGCGGCCATTCCCAAAGCGCCTTATCTGAAAGCCGATCCGGCGGCGGTCGCGCGCTTCAAGGCGAAGATCGGCGCCGGGCCGCCGGCGGTGGGTCTGGTGTGGAGCGGTCGGCCGGAGAACCCGAACGATCAGAAGCGCTCCCTCCCCGCGGACATGCTTCCGCCTTTGGCGGCGACCGGGGCCCGTCTGTTCTCGCTCCAGAAGGATGCATCGCTCCCGATCGGGCTCCACGCCGTCGATCTGGCGCCCGACCTGGAAGACTTCGCCGACGCCGCCGCCGCGATTGAGGCGTTGGATCTGGTTATCACCGTCGACACGGCGATCGCGCATCTGGCGGGCGCGCTTGGCAAGCCGGTCTGGATCCTCTTGCCGTTCGCGCCGGACTGGCGCTGGCGGCTGGAGCGGACCGACAGCGATTGGTACCCGAGCGCGCGGTTGTTTCGTCAACCCAGCCCAGGCGACTGGGACAGCGTCCTACGCGCGCTCAAGGATCAACTGGCGAGCTTCACGCAGCGGGCGTGATGAAGCGGGGCGACCTCCGCCAGATCGGGCACGGCGGCGAGGCAGGCGTCGTCCGCCTGGGCGCAACGCGGGGCGAAGGAGCAGCCGGGCGGCAGGCGGGTTAGGTCCGGCGGCGCGCCAGGAATCGCCTCCAGCCGCTTGCCGCGCGAGGCGCCGTGCAGGGTCGCCGCCATCAGGCCGCGCGTGTAGGGGTGACGCGGCGTCTTCACCACGCCCGCCAGCGGGCCATGCTCCACGAAGCGACCGGCGTACATCACCGCGACCCGGTCCGACACCTCCACCGCGACGCCGATGTCGTGCGTCACGAAGATCACGGACATCCCCAGATCACGCTGCAGCTCGCGCAGCAGCAGCAGGATCTGAATCTGCACGGTGGCGTCGAGCGCGGTGGTCGGCTCGTCCGCCAGCAGCAGCTTGGGCTTGCAGGCCAAGGCCAGCGCGATCATCGCGCGCTGGCGCATGCCGCCTGAGAATTCGTGGGGATAGGCGTCCAACCGGCGTTGCGGCGAGGGGATGCGCACCCGTTCGAACATCTCCAGGGCGCGGGCGCGGGCGGTCGCCTGATCCACCCCTTCATGGCGGCGCACGCTTTCCTCGATCTGCCGGCCGACGGTGAACACCGGATCGAAGGCCAGCATCGGCTCCTGGAACACCATGGAGCAGACCTTGCCGCGATAATCCTCCACCGCGTCCGGGCCAAGATCGAGCACGGATTGTCCGGCGACCTTGATAGACCCGCCGATCCGCGTGCGCTTGGGCGCATGCAGCCGCAGCAGCGAGCGCAGCATCACGCTCTTGCCGGAGCCCGACTCGCCCAGCACGCCCAGCACGCCGCCGGCCGCCAGATCGAAGCTGACGCCGTTGACCGCGGCGATGGTCTTCTCGCGATTGACGAAGGCGACAGTGAGGTCGCGCACCTGCACGAGGGGTTCGGTCATGCCTTTGAGTGTCCTGAGCCGGGAACCGCCATATGGCAGGCGACGGCGTGATCGGCCCCCTGCGGGTCAGCCAAGACCGGCTCCTTCGTTCCGCAGACCGGCTCCGCAAAGGGGCAGCGGGTGTGGAAGCGACAGCCGGGGGGCGGGTTGATCGGGTTGGGCGGATCGCCGGCGATCGGCGGCTCGGTCGTGCGGTTGCCCGGATCCATCGACGGCATCGCCGACAGCAGCGCCCGCGTGTAGGGGTGGCGAGGATCGTCATACAGCGCGTCGACCGGGCCGATCTCCACCACCTTGCCCAGATACATCACCATCACCCGGTCGCTGATGAAGCGGACCACGTTCAGGTCATGGCTGATGAACAGATAGGTCAGGCCGAACTCCGCCTTCAGATCCAAGAGCAGGTTCAGCACCTGCGCCTCGACCGATTTGTCGAGCGCGGAGACCGCCTCGTCCAGGATGACAAGACGGGGCCCCAACGCCAGCGCGCGGGCGATGT
Organism: Elsteraceae bacterium; assembly: GCA_049240905.1. Classification (GTDB taxonomy): domain Bacteria; phylum Pseudomonadota; class Alphaproteobacteria; order Elsterales; family Elsteraceae; genus JBMLRS01. Next base: position 13,014 of record JBMLRS010000347.1, on the reverse strand, counting down.
TCACCCGCTGGCGCTGACCGCCGGACAGCTCATGCGGATAGCGCCGGGCGAACTGCGCGGGGTTCAGGCCGACGCGGCTGAGCAGCTCATGCGCCGCGGCCTGCGCGTCCGCCTTGGACTGGCCATGCATGGTCGGCCCGAAAGCGATCGAATCCTCGATCGTCAGCCGCGGATTCAGCGAGGCGTAGCTATCCTGAAACACCATCTGCATGCGCCGACGCAGTTGACGCAGCGAGGCGCGATCCTGGGCGAAGGCCTCGCCGTCAAAGGTCATCGCCCCGGAATCGGCCTGGATCAAGCCCATCAGCAGGCGCGCCGTGGTGGATTTGCCGCAGCCGGATTCACCGACGATGCCCAGGGTCTCGCCCTTCTTCACGGCGAAGGAGACGCCGTCGACCGCCTGCACCTTGGCGGTGACGCGGCCGAACAGCCCGCCCTTGATCGGGAAATGCTTGATCAGACCATCGACGGTCAGCAGCGGCTGGCGCGGGCCGCCGATATCGACCTCAAGCGGCAGGGCGGTCATAGCTTCACGTCCATGGCCGAGCGCAGCCCATCGCTGAGCAGGTTGAAGCAGATCGACACCACGAAGATGCAGGCCCCCGGCATGGCGGCGACCATCGGGTTCACATAGATCGCCGTGCGCAGGGTGTTGAGCATCAGGCCCCATTCCGGCTCGGGCGGCTTCACGCCCAGCCCCAGGAAGGAAAGGCCGGAGCCAAGGATCATGGCCAGGCTCACCAGGCTGGTCGAATAAACGAAGATCGGACCCAGCACATTGCCCAGCACATGCACGCGCATGATCGCGAAGGATCCGGCCCCGCTCGCGCGCGCCGCCTCCACGAAGTCGAGGTTGCGGATCTGGGTGGTCACGCTCTCCGCCACGCGGGTGACCGGCGGGACGAACACCACGGTCAGCGCGACAAGGCTGTTGGTGAGGCCCGCCCCCAGCGCGCCGGAGATCGCGATCGCCAGCAGGACAGACGGAAAGGCGTAGAAGATGTCGATCGTGCGCATGATCGCCATGTTCAACCGACCGCCGATGAAGCCGGCGGTCACGCCCAGGGTCGTGCCGATCAGAAAGGCGAGGAACATCGGCGCCAGCCCCATGAACAGGCTGAGCCGCGCGCCATAGATGAGCCGGGAGAGCATGTCGCGCCCCAGCTCGTCCGCGCCAAGCGGGAAGCCCGGCGTGCCGATCGGGCGAAGCCGGCGGAGCATGCTGGCCTTGTAGGGGTCGGCCGGGGCGATATAGGGCGCGAAGATCGCGGCCAGGATGATCACCAGCAGGATGAAGGCGCAGGTCATCGCCACCGGATCGCGGCGGAGACGACGGATCACGCCGCCCCAATAGCCGGGGCTGCTGGCGATCGGGATCGAGACGTCGGAAGCGGCGGCGGCGGTCATGCGCGTTTGATCCGGGGATCGATCGCGGTCTGCGCCAGATCCACAAGCAGGTTGAGCATCACGAAGAACAGCGCCAGCACCAGGATCGCGCCCTGCAGCAGCGGCAGATCGCGCTGGAAGATCGCCGCGTTCAGCAAAAATCCGGTGCCCGGCCAGGAGAAAACGGTCTCCACCAGGATCGAGCCGCCCAGCAGATAGCCCAGCTGCAGGCCCATCACGGCCAGGGCGGTGGGCGCCGCGTTCTTCACGATGTGGCGGAACACGCCAAGATCGGTCAGGCCTTTGGCGCGCAAGGCCGCGACGAATTCATGGTTCAGGATCTCCGCGATCACCGCGCGCACGGTGCGGGTGACGAAGCCCATCGGGATCACGGAAAGGGTGAGGGCTGGTAGCAGCACATATCTCAGATGCTCGAGATCCCAGGCCCATTCGCCCGAACCGCCGGGACCCGCCCCCATCGCCGGCAGCCAGTTGAGCTGCACGGAGAAAATGATCACCAGCACCATCCCCAGCCAATAATGCGGCACGCTGACGCCGGCGACCGCGAGGCCGCTGGCCAGTTTATCCACCCAACTGCCTTGGAAATAGCCAGCGACGCCACCAAACAGGCAACCGAGGGTGAAGCCGACCAGGGTGGCGCCGACGGCGAGGATCAGCGTGTTGCTGACGGCCTTCAGCACCTCGTCGGTCACCGGCCTTCCCGTGGCGATGGAGCGACCCAGATCGCCGGTCGCAGCCCGCCCCAACCATTTGACGAACTGGACCGGCAAGGGCTGGTCGAAACCATAAATCGCGCGCAGCTCCGCGATCACCGTGGCCGGCGCGTCCGGCGGGGCGATCGAGCTCATCGGATCGCCCGGCGCGAGATGCACCAGGAAGAAACAGACGAACCCCACCGCCACCGCGATCGGAATCACATAGAACAGCCGCTTGAGCGCGTAGAAGAGCACGGCGTTTTTCCCCTGAGCGACAGGCGGTCAGCCCTGACCGCCTGTCGCTGGCGACGTTACGAGAGGTGGATTGTTTCCCGCTTCGATCGAAGCGATCCGGCGGGAAAGGGTTCTAGTCCATCGAGATCGGCGAGAAGTCCTGGAACCAGGACTGCGCCTGCTTGTAGCCCTTGACCTTGGCGGTCATGGCGCGCGGGCTGGCGCTGTGGGCGACAAACAGGAACAGGGCGTCGTCCACGATCTTCGCGTGCAGTTTCGCCAGCGCGGCGTCGCGCGCGGCCGGTTCGAAGGTCGTGCGGGCGTTGGCCACCAACGCGTCGAACTCAGGCGACTGGACCCAGCCCCAATTGTTCGAGGTGGGAGCCACCATGCGCGAGTCCACGAAGCGGACGAAAGCGAAGAACGGATCCATGGTGGCGAAGCTGACGTTGGTCGCATGCGCGCCGTTGGCGCTGGGATCCTTCGCCCCGCGCCGCCAGTTGGTGAACAGGGTGTTCCAGTCCACCACGTCGAAATCGACCTTGATCCCGACCTCGCCCAGGCTCTGTTGGATGAACTCGTTCATCGGCAGCGGCTGCATCTGACCGGAGCCCGACGCCGAGATCTGGATCTTCACGTTGACCGGCTTGGCCGGGCTAAAGCCCGCCTCCGCCAGCAGCTTCTTGGCGCCTTCCGGATCATATTTGATCTGGAAACTGGGGTTGCCCCACCAGGGGCTGGTCGGCGAGACCGAGCCGACCGCCGGCACCATGGTGTCGGCCAACAGCTTCTTCAGCCCTTCGCGGTCGATCGCCAGATTGGCGGCCTTGCGCACGCGAACGTCGGCGAAGGGCGAGCCCTCGAGCACGCTGAACTGCCAGGGCCAGGTGTGCGGCGTAGAGTTGGTGACGATCTGCATCCCGCGCGACTTCAACTGCGGGATTGCGTCCGGCGAGGGCTCCTCGATCCAGTCGACCTGACCGGAAAGCAGGGCCGCCGTGCGGGCCGTCGCTTCGGGGATGGGCAGCAGCACCATCCGTTCGGTCTTCGGCACGCGGTCCTTGTTCCAGTAATCGGTGTTGCGCGCCAGCTCCAGCCGCTCGCGCGGAACGAAGCGGGTCATCTTCCAGGGGCCGGTGCCGCTGGCGGCGGCCGCGAACTTCTCCCAGGACTTTCCGACCTTCTCCCACTGGGCGGGGCTGGCCATGAACAGGTTGGTGAGATTGATCGGGAAGAACGAGTCCGGCTGATTGGTGGTGAACTCCACGGTCATCGCGTCGATCTTGCGCACGCCAGTCAGGGTCGGCATGCGCGAGAGCGTGACGCCGACCTGGCGCGCGTCGAAATGCGGGGCGTTCTTGTCCAGCACCTTGTTGACGTTCCAAACCACGGCGTCTGCGTCGAAGTCCGAGCCGTCATGGAACTTCACCCCCGGACGCAGCGTGAAGATCCACTTGGTCTTGTCCGCGTCGTCCACCTTCCAGGAGGTGGCGAGGCCGGGGATCAACGCGGTCGCCTTGGAGGGATCGCTGAGGTCCCACATCACAAGAGCGTCATACATCGTCCAACCGGTGAAACGGTTTCCTTCGAAGCCCTGATCGGGCTGTCCCACGGTGGCGGGGATGTCGGAAGCGGTCATGGCGATGCGCAGGGTGGTTTGCGCTTGCGCTGGCGCGAACAGCGCGGCGCCGGCGATTGCGGCGGCGGCCATCAGGGAGATCGAAACGCGACGGGTCATAAGCGGCCCTCAGGGTGGTTGTGAAGCCTCGCCGGTAAGCAAACCGCCTGCCAATTAGGCGGATTGCGGCAAAATAGTCGCAGACCGTCCGGAATCAGCCACGCTCCTTTCCGGTGAATTGACAAAGTTCCGGGTTTTCACGCTCCTCCCCCGCATGAAGCTTGGGATCACTCTGGGAACCTTGTTCGGCCTCGCCTTGGCGATCGCGCTGATCGCTCTGAACGACGCGGGCGAGATCATGCGCGTCGTCGGGGAACTCGGCTGGGCGCTGATTCCAATCACCGCCGTGCGCGCTATGATCATCGTGACCTGCGCCCTCGCCTGGGCGGCGCTGCTGCCGGATCTGCGCCATCTCGCCTGGAGGGTCTGGACGACGTTGCGCTTCGTGCGCGAGGGCATCAACGTGCTGTTGCCGGTCGCCACTGTCGGCGGTGAGATTGCGGGGGCTCGGCTCCTCACCTTCTGGGGCGTCGCCGCCGGCGTGGCCGGCGCCGGCATTCTGGTGGATCTGCTGATTCAGGCGGTCTGTCAGGCGCTGTTCGCCCTGACCGGGGCGCTGCTGCTATTGCGCGTCTCCGGCGCGGAGCTGGTCGCTGACTATGTCCTGGCCGGGTTGGGCCTGAGCGCGCTCGGGCTTGGCGGCTTCTTCATCGTCTTGCGCTTCGGGGCCGTCGGCAAGCTGGAGACCTGGATCGCGACCTTGATCGGGCGTTGGTCGCGGTCGGACTCGGCGAAAGCCTTCAAGGTGAATCCTTTGAACCTCGCCGCCGCGTTGACGGCGATCTGGTCGCGCCCGTCGCGGGTGGCGCTTTCCTTCGGACTGCATCTGATCGCCTGGTTCATGGGCGCGGCGGAGATCTGGATCGCCCTCGCCTGGCTCGATCAGAACCCTTCGCTGGATCAGGTGATCATTCTGGAGAGCCTGGCGCAGGCGGCGCGCGGCGCGGCCTTCCTGGTGCCGGGCGGCCTGGGCGTGCAGGAGGGCGGCTTTGTTGTGTTGGGGCAACTGCTGAACGTCGATCCGCAGACCTCGATCGCGTTGTCTCTTGTGAAACGGGCGCCAGACGTGCTTCTGGGGCTCCCAGCTTTGTTAGCTTGGCATTTGATTGAGGCGCGTCAACAACGCAGACGCGCCGCGCAAGCATTGAGTGGAGGTAATGAGTGATGGATGGGATCGAGAAGCCCGTTTTGGACCCAACGACCACATCGTCCAGCGTCGTCAATTCCTGGAACGAGTGGGATCCACTTGAGGAAGTGATCGTTGGTCGTCTCGAAGGCGCGGTGATCCCGCCCTATCACGTGACCGTGACCTTCAATGTGCCGAGCTTCACGGCGAAGCTGCACAGGCTGGTCGCCGGCTGGCGCTATCCGAAATGGATGGTCAAGCGCGCCCAGGCCGAGCTCGACGGCTTCATCAAGCTGCTGGAGGGCGAAGGCATCAAGGTGCGCCGCCCGGACATCATCAACCACGCCAAGCGCTTCCGCACGCCGAGCTGGTCCAGCGCCGGCTTCTGCATCGCCTGCCCCAGAGACGGCTTCCTGGTGGTCGGCGACGAGATCATTGAGACGCCGATGTGCTGGCAATCGCGCTATTTCGAGGGCGACGCCTACCGCACGCTGTTCAAGGAATATTTCTCCCAGGGCGCGCGCTGGACCTCGGCCCCGCGGCCGCAGCTGCTCGAGCCGCTCTATAACTACAAATACCAGATCCCGGCCAAGGGCGACCCGCTGGTCTACACCATCACGGAATGGGAGCCGGTGTTCGACGCTGCCGATTTCCAGCGCTGCGGCCGCGACCTGTTCGTCACCCAAAGCAACGTGACCAACAAGGCCGGCATCGAGTGGCTGCGCCGCCATCTGGGCGACCGCTTCCGCATCCACGAGATCATCTCGACCTGCCAACAGCCCATGCATATCGACAGCAGCTTCATCCCGCTCTGCCCGGGCAAGGTGCTGGTGAACCCGGACTACGTCGATCTCGACCGGTTGCCGCCGATCCTGAAGAAATGGGACGTGCTGATCGCCCCGCGCCCCGATCCCGTGGACGGCATCATGAGCAAGATCTCCATGTGCAGCCCCTGGACCAGCATCAACACCCTGATGCTGGACGAAAAGCGCGTGGTGGTGGACAGCTCGCAGCCGACCCTGATCAAAGCCTTCAAGGATTGGGGCTTCGACCCGATGCCGATCCCCTTCCTCAGCTACGGCCCCTTCGGCGGCGCCTTCCACTGCGCCACCCTGGACACAAGGCGGCGGGGGACCTTGCAGTCTTATTTTTAGGGCGAAAGGTCGGGGCGCCCGTCACGCGGACGCCGGTAGATTGCTTCGGCTTCGCCTCGCAATGACATCCGTACTAAAATACGGTCATTGCGAGCTCGGCGAATTGCGCGCAGCGCAAATCGCGTGGGCGAAGCAATCTACTCAGCGCCGTGTGATAAGCGCGTAAGCTTTCCCCTACGCTCTCAGCATCCGCGCGCCGGCCGCCATGGCGACCAGCTTGCCGCGCGCGACGTCGCGCGACAGCGGCGCCAGACCGCAATTGGTGCAGACCTGGAGGCGTTGGCTGTCGGCGTGCTTCATCGCCTCGCGCAGGACGCTGACCACCGCCTCCGGCGTCTCGATGCTTGAGGTCGCGACGTCGATCGCGCCGACCAGGATTTCCTTGTCCTTCAGATGGCGGATCAGGGAGATCGGCACCTTGGAGCCCTGGCATTCGAGCGAGATCTGATTGATCTTGCTGGCGTTCAGCGCCGGGAAGATCTCCTCATACTGGCGCCATTCGCCGCCCAGGGTCTCCTTCCACTTGATGTTGGCCTCGATGCCGTAGCCGTAGCAGATATGCACGGCGGTCTTGCATGTCAGGCCTGCGGCGGCGGCCTCCAGCGCGGCGATGCCCCATTCCTTCACATCGTCGGTGAAGACGTTGAAGGCGGGCTCGTCGAACTGGATCACGTCCACGCCCTCGGCCTCCAGCTCACGCGCTTCCTCGTTCAGCACCTTGGCGAAGGCCATCGCGAGATCGGCGCGGCGGCCGTAATGGGCGTCGGCGATGGTGTCGCAGATGGTCATCGGGCCAGGCAGGGTGAATTTCAGGCCCATTTTCGTGTGCGCGCGGGTGAAGCGCACTTCGTCGCGATGGACGGACCGCTTGCGCGCGATCGGGCCCGTCACCGTCGGCACGTCCACGACGTAGCGATTGTTGCGGATGCCCATCTTGGTCTTCTTCTCCCAATCGATCCCGCTCACATGCTCAAGGAAGCCGTGGACGAAATGGATCCGGAACTGCTCGCCGTCGGAAACGATGTCGACGCCGGCGTCTTCCTGGGTCTTCAGCCAGAGCAGCGCCGCGTCGCGCTTGGCGGCCTCGAGGTCGGCGCCCTCGGCGCGCCATTGCGGCCAGAGCTTCTCGGTCTCGGCCAACCAGGCGGGCTTGGGCAGGCTGCCGGCGACGGTGGTGGGGAACAAAGGCAGTTTCATGGTTCTACTTTCCGCGATAGCCGCGCTGGCCGCCGTCGCGCAGCCAAAGCCGCACGAGATGACGTTTCTGATCCGGTCGCTCGCCATCGACGAAATCGGTGCGGGCGTGGCCAGTGCGGCGGTTGTTGACGATTTGGATCTGGCCGGGCTTGAAGGTCAATTCCGCGCGCAGCTCGGGGGTGTCGAACACCTCCTTCACCGCCGCCAAGGCCGCCCGGCCGGCCTCATCCAGCGGTTCGCCGCGGAGCGCGTAGCCGCCCTCGATCTCGCGATGGGCGATGCGCACCTTCAACTCCCCGTCCTCATACGCGAAGACCGGGGCGCCGTGATATTTCACCTCGCCGGGTTCATGTTCGGCATGGCGGTCGTACCAGAAATCGCCGTAGAGCCGGGGCAGCAGGTTGGCGTGACGCTCCATCAGCGCGTTATGCACGGTGTACATGCTCATCACCCGGCTGACCCCGCCGCTGAGCGCCTGCGACAGGCAGAACAGGGTGACGTACTCCGGCATGGTCTCGTTGTAGGAATTGTCGTTGTGGAAGGTGAGGTCGACGTTGGTGACGGTCGGCCGGATCCCTGAGCCCGGGACCATCTTCGCGCCGGTGTCGCGCACGTCGAAGGTCATCGCGCCATCGAAGCGCTGGGCCACGGGCCGCGCCATCAAGGAACAGAGCAGCCAATAGAGCTTGGTCCCCTCCTCCTGGCTCATCTCCTCGATCGGCAGACGGTCGATCACGGCGAACATGACGCCATTGTCGACCCCGTCCTTGACCCGCTTCATGAAGGCGCGGCAGGCGTCCAGCGCGAAATCCCTGGGATCCAAAAGGAACATCGGCAGACGGTTATCGCGATGCTTGACCAGCGCCGCGCGCAATTCAGCCAAACATTCCGCCGGCAGAGGCATCAACCAGTCCTCCTGACGCAGCGTGTCCCGCGTCCAGGCCTGTTTGCCGTCGATCCGATGAGTCAGCATCGGGACGTCCGCGATCTCCGCCGCGCTCATCTGATTTCCTCCGTTTGTTCGTTAAGGCGAGCTTAGGAGGAAAGAAGGGAGAGCGCCATGGGGGCCAGCGCGCGCGCTTTCTTCGCTTCCTCGAAAGGACTCGATCGTCTATTTCTTACGCTTTGTCGATCAATAGTGATTAGGTAAAACCGTGCCCGACACCGCTACGCTCTCCGCCAAATTTCAAATCTCGATCCCCAAAGCGGTGCGTGACGCGCAGCAATGGAAGAGCGGACAGAAGTTCGTGTTTCTGTCGAAGGGCGGCGGCGTTCTCCTGGTTCCCGTTCCCGAGCAGGCCTCGCTGCGCGGCCTCGCCAAAGGGGCTAACCCCGAGGGATATCGCGACCGGGAAGACCGCCATTGATGCGGCTGGTCGATAGCTCCGCCTGGATCGAATGGTTAACGGATTCCCCACTGGCCGACGCGATCGACGGCGCCTTGCCGGCGCGCGACGAGTGGCTGGTTCCAACCATCGTGCAGCTTGAGCTGGCCAAATGGCTGCTTCGCGAAAAGGGCGAGGAAGCAGCCGATAAGGTTCTAGCCTTCTCCGAGACCTGCCAGGTGGCGGCGCTCGACAGCAAGATCGCCCTGGCCGCAGCGGAGATCTGCCTGAAACGCAAGCTGGCGACCGCCGACGCGATCGTCTACGCCACCGCTCAGGCCCATGGCGCGGACATCTTGACCTGCGACGCCCATTTCGACGGACTGCCGCACGTCGCGCTTATCCGGAATGGGTGACTGGCCCCTGACGAGATCGGCCTACCAGCTCTCTATCGCCACGCGTCCATCATCTCGGCTGGTAAGGGCGCGTCAAAATCATCGTGAATGACAAGCTGTCCAAAAGCGCCAGCGGGCTTCCGAGGCAGATTTTGAGGCGGCATCGGCATCAAGCGCGCGAAGGGCTTGCCGCTCTTCGAGATGATGATCTCCTCCCCGCCGGCGGCCCGATCAACCAATTGGGAGAGATGCGTCTTCGCGGTGTAGAGACTGACGACCTCGGCCATCGCTTTTGCCTCGACTAGGGAACGCCCTCTTACCTAATGCGGCGCGTTAGTTGGTCAAGTTGGTCAACCATCGCAACCTTAGCTCGACCGAGCCTCACCGCCCCGGCAGATACCCCGCCAGCGCGGCGGTCACGCGGTCGAGCACGGCGGCTTCGGCTTTGGCGGCGTGGGAGGCGCCCAGGCGGAGGCTTTCGCGGAGTTGGCCGTCGGACAGCAGGCGGCGGATTGCGGCGGTCAGGTCCTCCGCGTCGGTCACGCGCAGCACGCCGCCGCCCGCGGCCAAGGCCGCCACGGCTTCGGTGAAGTTCTTCACGCCGGGGCCGATCACCACGCCGCAACCGAGACGCGCGGCCTCCAGCGGGTTCTGACCGCCGCCGTCGGGCGACAGCGAGAAGCCGATGAAGGCGAAGGGGGCCAAGCGGTACCAGAGGCCCAGTTCGCCCATGCTGTCGGCGACATAGACCGCGCCGGACTCTGGATCCTCGCCGGCGGAGCGGCGCTTGGCGGCGAATTTCTCCGCCCATTCCGGGCCGCGGATCGGGTGGCGCGGCACCATGATGGTGATCAGGTCGGGGCGCTCAGCCAGCAGGGCCTGGTGGGTGGCGGCGATCGCGTCCTCCTCCCCCGGATGCAGGCTGGCGGCCAGGAAGAGCGGTGAATTCCCGATCAGGGCGCGCAGCCGCGCTAGTTCGGCCGGATCCACCGGCAGGGGCGGAGCGGCGGTCTTGAGATCGCCGACGGTCGGGGCCGGCACGCCGAGGGCGGCGTAGCGTCCGGAATCCTCCGGTCCGCGCGCCAGCACCTGATCGAAGCAACCCAATAGCGCGCGGGCCACCAGAGGGGCGCGGCGCCAGCGCGCGAAGCTGCGCGGCGACAGGCGGCCGTTCAGCAGGACCACGGGGACGCCGCGCCGCTTCAAGCCATTCAAAGTGGTCGGCCAGAGCTCTGATTCGGTCCAGAGCGCCAGATCCGGGCGCCAATGATCCAGAAAGCCATCCACCGCGCCGGGCAGGTCGATCGGCGCGAACTGGTGCAGGCAGCCCGGCGGCAACCGCTCCGCCATCAAGGCGGCGGAGGTGACGGTGCCGGTGGTCATCAGGAAAGTCACGTCCGGCCGCTCCGCGCGCAGCCGCTCGATCAGCGGGAGGATCGCCAGCGATTCTCCCATGCTGGCGGCGTGCGCCCAGACCAGAAAGCCGCTCGGCCGGGCGAGCGCGGTCTGCCCGAAGCGCTCCGGCCAGCGCGTCTCATGCTCCCGTCCCGCGGCGCGGCGCCGGCTGATCCAGATCCGGATCGCCGGGGTCAGCGCCCAGCCCAGCGCGCGCCATCCGGCGAAAAGGACGGCCGCGGCAGTCATCGCCTCACGCGGCCGTCGCCCACTCCGGATGCTCGGCGAGGAAGGAGCGATAGGTCGCCTCGACGCCTTCCTTCAGCCCGATCTTGGCGCGCCACCCGGCGGCGTTGACCCGGCTGACGTCCAACAGCTTGCGCGGGGTGCCGTCCGGCTTGGAGGGGTCGAACAGGATCTCGCCCTTGTAGCCGACGGTGCTGGCGACCAGCTGGGCCAGCTCCTTGATCGTCACGTCCTCGCCGACGCCGACGTTCAGAAGTTCCTCGCTGTCGTAGCTGTTCATCAGGGTCACGCAGGCGTCGGCCAGATCGTCGACATGCATGAACTCGCGCTTGGGCGAGCCGGTGCCCCAGACCGTGACGCTGGGCGCGTTCTCCAGCTTGGCGGCATGGAAGCGGCGCATCAGGGCCGGCAACACATGGCTGTTCTGCAGGTCGTAATTGTCGCCGGGGCCGTAGAGGTTGGTCGGCATCAGCGAGACGCCGTTGAAGCCGAACTGGCGCCGGTAGGACAGGATCATTTCGATCCCCGCGATCTTGGCGATGGCGTAAGGCGCGTTGGTCGGCTCCAGCGCGCCGGTCAGGAGATATTCCTCCTTGATCGGCTGCGGGCAATGCTTGGGATAGATGCAGGAGGAGCCTAGGAACAGCAGCTTCTTGGCGTGAAAGCGGTAGGCCGCGTCGATCACGTTCAACTGGATCGACAGGTTGCTGGTCAAGAAGTCGGCGGGATATGTGGCGTTCGCCATGATCCCCCCCACCTTCGCCGCCGCCAGAAAGACATAGGCCGGCCGCGTGCGCGCGAAGAACGCGTCGACGGCCGGACGATCCGACAGATCGACCTCCGCCCGGGTCGGGCCCAGCACCTGGCTGTAGCCGTCCTTGGCCAGCCGCCTGACGATCGCGCCGCCCACCAGGCCGCGCGCGCCCGCCACAAATATCGAATCGGTCTTTTCCATCATCCTTCAACCAGGAAAGGGGTGAGTTTTGGCCCAATGCCGCGCGATGTCGAGGCGCCGCGTCACCCATACATTGGGGACGGACTGAATGTAATCCAACAGCCGCTCCAAACCAGCCGCGCGTCCGGGATGACCCATCAGCCGCATATGCAGGCCGATCGACATCATCTTCGGCTGCGTCCGGCCTTCCCTATACAGGAAGTCGAAGGCGTCGCGGCAGTAAGTGAAGAAGTCATCGCCGGTGTTGAATCCGCCGCGCGAGAATTTCGCGTCGTTGTTGGTCAGGCCGTAGGGGATCACCAGATGCGGCTTGTCACCCGGTTTCACCCAATAGGGCAGCTCGTCATTATACGCGTCGCTGTCGTACAGGAAGCCGCCTTCCTCCAGAATCAGCCGCCGCGTGTTCACGCTGGGTCCATAGCGGCAGTACCAGCCGAGCGGCCGCTCCCCCAGGGTCTTCTCGATCGAGGCGACGGCGCGGCGGATGTTCTCGCGCTCCTCCTCCTCGGTCATCTGATAATGCTTGGTCCAGCGCCAGCCATGGCAGCAGACGTCGAAACCCGACGCCTTGATCGCCTCGGCCGCGGGGGGATGGCGCTCCAGCGCCAGCGCGCAGGCGAAGACGGTCATCGCCATCTTGCGGTCCTGGAACAGGCGCATCAACCGCCAGAAGCCGACCCGGCTGCCATATTCGAACATCCCCTCCGCCGCCAGATCGCGGCCCTTGACGCCGGGATCATAGGCCAGTTCGGTCAGGCCATATTCGGAGAAGCCCTCCCCATCCTGGATCGACGGCTCCGAGCCCTCCTCGTAATTCATCACGAAATTCACCGCGATTCGGGCGTCGCCCGGCCAATGCGGGTGTGGCGGATTCGCCCCATAGCCGATCAAATCACGGTCGTAGCCTGGGGTTGCGGAATTAGTCATACAAACTCCATCGACAGGGGGTCGGCAAACGGGTTGGTTTCAGCTTATCAAGGCCGAGCTTATAGGGATGAGGAACCCATCGTCATGGCTAGAATCGCCGTCGTCGGGAGTTTGAACATGGATCTGGTCGCCCACGCGTCGACCTTGCCGGCGGTGGGCGAAACGGTGGGCGACGCGCGATTCTCGACCTTTCCGGGAGGCAAGGGGGCCAACCAGGCCG
>JBMLRS010000346.1:0-3401 GCA_049240905.1 Elsteraceae bacterium | reverse complement strand
ACAGGATGTAGGCCTGCGCCGACCAGCTGAGCGCCCGATTGCGCGACCGCGTCGCGAGCGCGATCGGAACCGCCGCCGCCGCGCCGAGCAAGAGGGTCGACACCGTCAACGCCAGGGTCAGCGCGAGCCCGTCCAAGATCTTCGGCAAGCTGTTTGCGATCAGGCCGAAATCCAGCATCGCTCAAGCCTGGGCCAGGCCGCGCTTCGCGCGCCATTCCGCCGCCTGAAGAACCAGCGACAGAAGACCGGTCATGGCGAGGTAAAGCACGGCGGCCGCCATGTAGAACGTGAAGGGCTCTTGCGAGAACCCGGCCGCCAACCCGGCCTTTCGCATCAACTCCTCAAGACCGACAACGGAAACCAGGGAGGTCTGCTTGAGCAGAACGAGAGTTTGGTTGCCATAGGGCGCCAGGGCGAGCCGCCACGCCTGGGGCAGCGTGACGAACAGGAAGATCCACGCCGGCCGAAGCCCGAGCGAGCGAGCGCCTTCGATCTGCCCCCGGGCGACGCCGAGGATGGCGCCGCGGAACACCTCCGTGGCGTAGGCGCCGAAGACGAAGCCCAACGCCGCCGCGCCGGCGGTGAAGGCGTCGACTTCGACATAGCGGCCGAACAGGGCGGACAGGCTGACCGTTCCACCGAAGTAGACAAGGAAGATGATCAGCAGGTCCGGAACACCCCGCACGATCGCCACGTAAGCGCCGGCCGCGCCGCGCGCCCAGGCGCCGCCCCACAGCCGCAGCGCGGCCCCGAGGAGGCCGATCGCCGAGCCGATCGCCAGCGCAGCCGCCGCCAGGGCGAGCGTGAGCCCGGCCCCGGCCAGCAACGCGGGCAAAAACCCATGCAGCATGACTTACAGCAACTTGAACGGAATCTTCTCGGCGTAGATCTTCTCCAGCGTTCCGTCCGCTTTCATTTCGGCCAGCGCCTTGTTGATCTGCGCGCGCAACGCATTGTCCTCCTTGCGCAGCGCGATGCCCGCGCCGTCGCCCAGATCGCCGCCGAACAGCTCCGGCCCGACAAACTCGAACGGCGCCGCCTCCGGCTTCTGCATGAAGGTCAGGAAGTTGGAGATCTTGTTCTCAACGATCAGATCGACCCGGCCCGCCACCAGATCCATCTGAGGCCCGGCGACCGTGTCGTAGAGGACGATGGTCGTCGCCTGCTCGTAGCCATTGCGCTGCATCCACACATGCTGGGACGCGCCGCGTTGCACCCCGATGCGCTTGCCCTTCAAGGCGGCCGGGGAGATATCGGTGATCGTTCCCTTCTTCGCGATGAAGGAAGAGATGATCTTGCGATAGACGTCGCTGAACTCCACCCGTTCGCGCCGGGCCGGCGTCATCGCCATGCCCGCGATGATGGCGTCATAGCGCTTGGCGAGCAGTCCAGGGATGATGCCGTCCCAGGCCTGCGCCATGATTTCGCATTTCACGCCAAGCTTGGCGCAAAGGGCGTTGGCGATGTCGATGTCTATGCCCAGCACCGCGCCCTGGGGCGTGACGTAGTTCCACGGCGGATTGGCGCCCTCCGTGGCGAAGCGCAGGGTCTGGCCTTGCGCGCTGGCTGTCGACCAGCCGAACGCGGCGCCGGCCGCGGCGAGTTGGCCAAAACGACGACGGGACAAGGATTGCTTTGCGATCATGACGGTCCTCCATTCGCGACGCTCGTCTTCGGCGCCTTGGGAGAACAATCGGAGGCCGCGGTGGCGGTTAGGTCAATGAAATTTGATGATGTTGAATTTCATGCAAATTTCGTCAGCCGCGCTGATGCGTCGTCACCGACAGACAGCGCACCGGCGTTCGAATCAATTCCTCCGGTCCGTGAACGCCGTTTGAATCGAACATCAAGGAGTCGCCTGGCTTCAAAAGATAGCTCTTGTCCTGATAGCGGTAACGCATGGAGCCGGAGAGGATGAACAGAAACTCCGTGCCTTCGTGCTGAAAACTCAGGTTCAGTTCGGAGTTCTCATCGAGCGTGATGAGATAAGGTTCGAGGTAGATCGGCCCGGCCAAGGACTTGCCAAGGACCTGATAGTCATGGCCGAAGCGGCTGCCGCGCCGATCCACTCGCAGACCTCTGCCGGCCGGCACGTAAATGCAATCGCGAACCTGGTCGTGAGTGGCGAACAGACGGGCTATCGGCACCCCCAAACCGCGCGCGACCCCATCCAGGGTGGGCACGGAAGGGGCCGCCGCCCCAGTCTCGATCCGCGAGAGCATGGCGACAGATATGCCGGCGCGCTCCGCGAGTTCCCGCGCGCTCAACTCCTGGCGCCGCCGCAATCGGCGCACTTCGGCGCCAATCGCCGACACCACCGCGCGTGAGTCGTCGGTCGCCTCGGGCCTTGTGATCTCGACCATTGTGGTTGCTGCTCCCAGATCGGCTTCGTCTCGCATGTCGGACGTTCCGACCTCGCCGTCAAGCGCGGACGCTGCCCCCTAAGCCCGCTTCAGCGCCGCGATGAATTCCTCCACCTGGCCGCGCAGCTGATCGGAGCGACTGGCGAGATCGCCGGACTTGCGGGTCATCACATGGGCGGAGGCGCTGGCGTCCTTGACGGAGCCGGCCACGCCGGTGATCGTGACCGCGATGGTCGCGGCCCCGTCCGAGGCCTGGCCGATGTTGCGGGCGATTTCCGCCGTCGCGGCTTCCTGCTCCTCCACCGCCGCCGAGATGCCCGTCGCCACTTCGCTGATCGACGTGACGGTGGAGGCGATCTGCTCGATCGACTGCGCCACATGGCCGGTCGCGGTCTGGATCGCGCCGATCTGCTGCGATATCTCGTCGGTCGCCTTGGCGGTCTGATTGGCGAGGTTCTTCACTTCATTGGCCACCACCGCAAAGCCGCGCCCGGCCTCTCCGGCGCGCGCGGCCTCGATGGTCGCGTTCAACGCCAGCAGATTCGTCTGCGCCGCGATGTCGTTGATCAGCTTGATCACGGCGCCGATCTCGTTGGCCACGTTGGAGAGATGGCGCACGGACTCGTTGGTGCGCTCCGCGTCGGTGGCGGCCTGCTTGGTCATATGAGTAGAGCGGCTGGCCTGCCGGCCGATCTCCTGCACGGAGGCGGCGAGTTGCTCCGCGGCCGTCGCCACGGTCTGGACATTGGCCGAGGTCTGCTCCGCCGAAGCCGCGATCGTCGCGCTGTGGCTTTCGGCCTCGCCGATCACGCGCACCATGTCCTGCGCGGCCGCGCCCGCGTCTCGGGTGGATTCCGCCACCGAGGACAGGCTTCGGGACGCGTTGGCGTCGAAGGCCGCGCAAAGCTCCAAAAGCCGGGCGGCGCGCCGCTCCTTCTCCTGCTGCTCCTCCGCCTGCGCACGCGCCATCGCTTCGGCCGCGATCGCCGTGTCCTTGAACACCTGAACCGTGTTGGCCATCGCGCCGATCTCGTCCCG
>JBMLRS010000345.1:0-13461 GCA_049240905.1 Elsteraceae bacterium | reverse complement strand
CACCAGCTTCTGATAGCCGCCGGGGAAACCTTCGGAAACGAAACCGCCGTTGCGGCCCGAAGCGCCCCAGCCGATCTCGTGGCTTTCGACCAACGCGACCTTGCGGCCGCGCTCCGCGAGCTCAAGCGCGGCGGCGCAGCCGGCGAGGCCGCCGCCGATGACGACGACCTCCACGCTGACGTCGCCGCCCAAGCTCGGATGATCCGATGGCTCGAGCCGGGTGCGCGTATAATGGCTGTCGATCTCGCCCCGCATGAACCCGGCCGCTCGGCTAACTCTGCGCCGGCTTGTGGAGCGCGTAAATCTTGCGGGTCGGCTCCAGCGTCTCCCAGAGGCCTTTGAACCCGGCCGGGATCAGGAAGACGTCCCCCGCGACATAGGTCTCGACATGGCCCGCGGCGTCGGTCAACCGAACCTTGCCTTCCAGCAGCGCGCACAATTCGTCCTTCTGGTAATGCACCTCGGCCTTGCCCGGCTTGCTGGCCCAGAGGCCGCTTTTGAACGCGCCATCGGCGGTGGCGTAATGCTCCCGCGTGGCGGTCGGCGCGGCCGGATCGGGCCGCCAGCCCGTGTCAAAGCGCAGGACGCGTACGGCGTCGGTGACGTCTGCAGACATGAAGCCCCCTTTCGCCGCGCATGCGGCGCTGATTGGATGAGTGGTTGTAAGCCGGGTCGCGGCGTCGCGGCAACTGGCCATGGAAACGAACGGACTATCCTAAAGAGAATACTCCTATATAATTTTACTCTTATTGTTTATGTAAAACTTGCTTTAAACTTTCCGCGAATTCGCCCTTATCGCCCCTACGGCATGGGAGTTGCTCTGAACCCATGGAAGACGATCTCAATTTCTCGACGCTCTTTCAAAACGACACGGACGTCCTGTCCTTGGAGGCTGGACAACAGCTGTTCAAGAAAGGCGATCACGGCGACTGCCTGTATGTCGTGAAGTCCGGCGCGGTTCGGCTGGGCGATGGCAACTATGTCTACGAGACGGTCGGCGCCGGCGGAATGCTGGGCGAGATGGCGTTGATCGACGCAGCGCCGCGCAGCGCCTCGGCCGTCGCAGTCGGACCGACCACGGTGATCGCGGTGAACCAGGCGCAGTTTCTGAAAATGGTGCAGCAGACGCCCTACTTCGCGATCCGTCTGGCGCGGCTGCTCACGCGGCGCCTGCGCGCGATGAACGAGCGGGTCTGAGGGCGGTCACGCGAAAGCTGCGCGCGGCTGAGGCTTGCGCAGCAACCAAATCGCGATCGCGACATTGACCAGATTCCACAGGATGCCGTTCAAGAAGGCGGCCTGGTAGGAGCTGGTCAGGTCGAAGATCGCGCCGGACATCCAGCCGCCCACCGCCATGCCGACGATGGTCGCCATGATCACCAGCCCAACGCGTCCGCCCGCCTCATTCGCCGGGAAACGCTCGCGCACGATCATCGCGTAGCTGGGCACGATTCCCCCCTGCGACAGGCCGAACAGCGCCGAAACTATATAAAGCGACGTAAGACCGTCGAACGGCAGATAGAATAAGAGGGTGAGGCATTGCATCGCCGAGCCGATCAGCAACGTCCGCGCGCCGCCGATCCGGTCGGAGATCCAGCCCGACGCAAGCCGGCTGATGACGCCCGCGCCCAGCATCACCGACAGCATCTCCGCGCCGCGCGCCGGCCCATAGCCCAGGTCGCCGCAATAGGCGACGATATGAACCTGCGGCATGGCCATGGCGACGCAGCAAGTGAAGCCGGCGATCACCAACATCAACTGCAGAAAGCCTTGCGAGGCGGCGGTCGGCGCGGCCGCGGCCTCCGCCGCGCTGAGGATCGGCGGCGCGGGCGCGCGGGGCGTCGGACGGCGCAGCGCCAACGCCAGAGGCACCATCGTCACCGCGCAGAACACGCCGACCGCGATGTGCGTGTCGCGCCAGCCGAAAGCGGCGACCGCGTGCTGCAGCGCCGGCGGCCACAGGGTGCCAGCCAAATAATTGCCGCTCGCGCAGATTCCCATGGCGACGCCGCGATTGCGGTCGAACCATTGCGAGACGTCGGCCAACAGCGGGCCGAAGGTGGCTGAACTGCCGAGCAGACCGATCAGCAGCGCCTGCGCCAACACGAACTGCCAGAGGCTGGTCGAATGCGCCGCGGCGACATAGCCGAGCGAGATGGCCACGGATCCGATCAGGATCGGGGTGATGATGCCCCTCCGGTCGGCCAGCTTTCCCATCAGAATGCCGCCCAGCGCAAAGCTGATCATGGTCGCGGCGTAGGGGGTGGAGGCGTCCGCGCGATCGACCCCGAACTCCGCCTGCACGTAGGGCAGCACGACGACCGTCGACCACAAACCGACGCCGCCGATGGTCGCCAAAGCAAGGGAGGCGAGCAGACGACGCCAAGCGTAAGGCGTCTCGATGCTGTCCGCCGCCGAGATTCGGCCGCCGCTCCGCGAACTCATGTTGGACGCCTTCCTGCGCGATTGAGGTCGCTCAATATCGCTTGATGTGATCCGTGATCAACCCAGGATCGGCTTCTCCGAGATCGGATCGAAGAAATGCAGGCGGCCGGGCAAGGCGGAAAGCCGGATCTGATCCCCGACTGTGATCGCGGTTTCCGCAGGCACGCGGGCGACCGTGACCTCGGCGGGGCCGACGCGCGTCTCCAGCAGAATCTCCGAGCCAAGTTGCTCCACCACTTCGACGCGCGCGTCGAAGCTCTGAGCGCCGTGTTCGCCAAGCGCGAGATGCTCCGGGCGGATCCCCATGATGGCGGGCCGTCCGCTCCAGGCCTCCAACGCGCCCGCCAACGGATCGCGAACCGCGAAATCGAGGCAAGGGCTGCTGACGGTCGCCTGCCCGGCCCGCCAGTCAACCGCGACATCCAGAAAATTCATCGAGGGCGCGCCGATGAAGCCGGCCACGAACTTGTTGGCGGGCTTGTTGTAAACCTCCAACGGGGTGCCGACCTGCTGCACGCGGCCATCGAGCATGATGACGACGCGGTCTCCAAGCGTCATCGCCTCAACCTGATCATGCGTCACGAAGACGGAGGTGGTCGGCATCTGCGCGTGCAGGCGCTTGATCTCCACGCGCATCTGGGCGCGCAGCTTGGCGTCGAGGTTCGACAGCGGTTCGTCGAACAGGAAGACCTTGGGGTTGCGCACGATGCAGCGGCCGAGCGCCACGCGCTGTTGCTGCCCGCCGGAAAGCTGGCGCGGCTTGCGCTTCATCAGCTGATGCAGACCCAGAATCTCCGCTGCGCGGTCGATCGACTCTTTGATCTGCGCTTCCGGGATCTTCTTGTTGCGCAAGCCGAAGGCGAGATTGTCGTAAACCGACATGTGCTGATAAAGCGCGTAGTTCTGGAACACCATCGCGATGTCGCGATCGCGCGGCGGCAGATCATTGACCAGCCGCTCACCGATGCGGATCTCGCCGCTGCTGATGTCCTCCAACCCGGCGATCATCCGGAGCGTGGTGGATTTGCCGCAGCCGGACGGGCCGACGAGGGCCACGAACTCCTTTTCCGCGATCTGCAGATCGACGTCCTTCACGGCGTGAAACACCGCGCCGTAATGCTTGTTGACCTTGTTCAGGACGATGCCGGCCATGAATTTTCCATAAGACGATAAGTGTGCGGCGAAGGTCGCCTCCCGCCGGCGAAGGCGGGAGGCGATTTCAGGCGTAAGGCTGGTTCGGCTACTGGGCCGCCTTGCTCACGATCGGCGCGCCTTCAGCCAGAACCTTGGCGATGTCCTCACGCTTGCCGGTCACCGCCTTGGTCACGGTGTCGTTGAAGGCCTTATGCACGGCCGGCCATTGCGGGAAGTAATAGGCGCCCCGCACCTTGTCTTGGGAGTCCAGGACGTTCTCCTTGATCAGCTTCATGAAGGGGTCCTGCGCCGCGATCTTCGGCCAATACTGCGAGTTCGGCGGCGGCGCGCCGGTCGACTTCCAAAGCTTCATCTGGCCTTCTTCATCCACCATCATCGCGGCGAGCATGTCCTTGGCGAGCTTCTTGCGCTCGGCGGAGATCGTCTTCGGGATGCCCCAGCCCCAGAGATCGTCCCAACCGAAGGGGCGCGAGCGGTTCGGCCCCAGCGGGAAGGCCGCGGCGGCGACCTTGCCGGCGACTTTCGATTTGGCGGGATCGTTGAAAGCGCTCCAGAACAGGGTGTCCGCGACGGTGAAGGCGGCGTCGCCGGCCATGAAGATGGCGTTCGCCTCGTTGCGGTCATAGGCCGGCATGCCGCGCGGCGCGATCTTGTGGGTGTTGATCGCGTCCCACCAATACTCGACGGTCTCGCGCATGCAGGGCTCGTTCATGCTCGACTTCCAACCGTTCGCAGCCAGCTTCTTGTTGTCGCGCTCGTAGAACGGCATCAGCACGTCGCAGTTATTGCCCCACATCGACCAGAACCAGCTGAACCAGCTGTTGTTCATCGACATGCCGCCGACATAGCCGAACTTCACCTTGTTGGCCGCCTGCAGCTCCTTGCTGACCGTCACCAGGTCCGCCAGCTTCTTGGGAACCTGATTGGGCTGCACCAGATCGGATCGGTAGAACAAGACGCTGAAGGTATGCCCCATGGGGACGACGGTGTTCTGGCCTTGCGCGTTGCCGAACACGACCGGGTCCATGCCCCATTTCTCGGCGAATTTATTGCCCGCGACGTCGTCCGTCGGCTCCAGCAGATGCGCCCAGAGCTGGCCCCAGTCGTCGTTGTGCCAGATCACGTCATACTGATCGGAGTTCGAGGTCAGCGAGGCGGTCATCTTCTCGACATAGACGCCGTAGGAGTTCGGGACCTTGACGATCTTCACTCCGTTCTTCGCGCCCCAGGCCTCGAACATCGCGACGGAGGCGTCCTGCAGCGGGCTGGGCTGATAGCCCACGCGCAATTCCTTCACTTGGGCGGTCGCGGGCGAGCCGGCGACCAGACCCGCCAGGCACAGCGCCACCCCGGCGGCGGTCAGTTTTGGTAAGGCGAAGCGAAGCATTGTCACGACCTCCTCTTTTTGTTGGTTCATTTTTAGCGGATCAAAGTCTCAGCCCCCTGATCACGTATTTCTGCCCGAACAACGCGAGCAGAAAGGCCGGCGCCAAGGCCATCACGGCGGTGGCCGCCATCAAGTTCCAGCGGGTGCCCATCTCGGTGACGAACTGCGCCATCATCACGGTGATCACCGGCACGCGGTTGCCGGTCAGGATCAGCGCGAACAGGAATTCGTTCCAGGTGAACAGCCAGCACAGCACGCCCAGCGCGGAGATCGCGGGGATCGCTGAAGGTAAGGCCACGCGCAGGAAGGCGCCCCATCGGGTGCAGCCGTCGATCAGCGCCGCCTGCTCCATCGAGGGGTCGATGCCGTCGAAGAAGCCCTTCATCAGCCAGGAGAAGAAGCAGATATGCACGGCGATATGCGGCAGCAGCAGGCCGATATAGGTGTCGTAGATGCCCCAGCTCTGGGTCACGAAATAGAGCGGCAGAACCCAGGAGATGTAAGGCACGCAGCGAAACACGTAGATCGTGCCGAACCAGGCCAGCGCCATGCGGCCCTGGAAGCGCGAGAGCATGTAGCCGCTGGAGACGGTGACCAGCAGCGAGAAGAAAGTGGCGAGCGTCGAGATCACAGCGCTGTTGACGAAGGCCGCGACGATCCGCTCGTCCTGCAGCACTTCGCTGAAATTCCCGAGCGTGAACTCCGTCCCGCGATGCACGTAGTACACGCCGGATTCCGGCCTGACCGAGGTCAGCATCAGCCACAGCACCGGGAAGGCGAAGGCGAAGCAGATCGCGAACAGGACCAAGCCGAACAGAGCGCGCCGCGCCCAGAGCGGCAGATTCGAGAAGATATGCGGGTGTTGAACCATCGCCATCGGATCAGACCTTCGCCGCGCGGTCGACCAACCGATAAAGCCCGATCCCGACCGCGAGAATGATCAGCCCGCCGATGATCGCGGCGGCTGAACCCCGGCCAAGATCCAAATTCAGGAAGGCGTGGACATAGGCGTAGAGGCTGAACAGCTCGGTCGAGCGGCCGGGACCGCCGCCGGTCAGGGTCCAGACGATGTCGAAAGTGCGGAAGGCGTCGATCGCGCGGATCACCACGCAGACCACGATCACCGGCCGCAGCATCGGCAAGGTGAGATGGGTGAAGACCCGCCAGGCGGTCGTCCCGTCGATCGCCGCCGCTTCGAACGGCTCCTTCGGCAGGCTCTGCAAGCCGGCCAGCAGGAGCAGGGTGAACCAGGGCGTCCAGAGCCAGATATCGGTGATCAGGATGATGCCGAAGGCGCTCCAGGTCTGCACCAACCAGGGCTGACCTTCGAAGCCGAGCCCCTCCAACACCGCGTTCACGATCCCGAACTGATCATTGAACATCCAGCGCATCATGATCGCGGCCACGACCGGCGCGACCATCAGGGGCACCAGGAGAACCGTCTGCACCAGCCGTTGCCCGAAGAAGGTGCGGTTCAGCATGATGGCCAACGCCAGACCGATCACCAGGGCGCCGAACACGCTGGCGATCATGAAGATGAAGGTGTTGGGCAGCACGACCGTCAGAAAGGCGGGGTCGGAGATCACCGCCTGATAATGGTCCAGCCCCAGCCAGGTCTTCTTTGGGGCGTAGAGCGCCCAGTCGCGGAAACTGGCGTTGGCGCCGATCACGATCGGCACCACCTGGAACAGCAGCATCAGCAGCGCGGCCGGAGTGATCAACAACAGCATGAAGCGCTGCTGCTCCCCGAAAAGGGGCCGTCGTCGCGCTTGCTGTTCGCTCACCGTCTCAAACCTCGCATCGGCTGTCTTGATTTCGCCATAATCGAGGCTGACCGGTCCATCTGGTCTTGTCAACGCTGGTACGACAAGGCCACGCTTCGGCGCTTCCATCAAGGAGTGCCTGAATGCGCCTGCCCACCCAAGACCGCTACGCCTATTCCGCGATCGTTGATCGCCCCTTCTACGCCTGGCCGGAGGGCAAGCGCCTCGCCTTCTATCTCGCGCTGAACATCGAGCATTACGCCTTCGGCCAAGGTCCGGGGCATCTGCTGGGGGCGGAGGGGGCGCCGCCAGATCATCGTAACTTCTGCTGGCGCGACTATGGCAACCGCGTTGGCGTTTGGCGCATGATCGATCTGTTCGACGAGTTGGCGCTGCCGGCCTGCCATCTCGTGAATTCGACGATCTATGACTATTACCCCCGGATCCTTGACCCAATCCGCGCGCGCGGCGACGAGGTGATCGCCCATGGCCGCACCAACTCCGAGCGCCAGGGCCAGATGTTCGAAGAGGATGAGCGCCGCCTGATCGCGGAGACCACGGCGACCATCGCCCGCCATGAGCAGGCCCGCCCGCGCGGGTGGATGGGGCCTTGGATGTCGCAGAGCCGGGTCACGCCCGATCTGCTGCAGGAGGAAGGCTATGATTTTCTGATGGATTGGCCGTGCGACGACCAGCCGATGTGGCTGAAGACCCGGACCGGGCGGCTGCTCTCCATCCCCTATCCGCTGGAGATCAATGACTCCCCGCAGATCCTGGTGCAGCACCACAACGCGACCGATTTCTGCAAGATGCTGGTCGATCAGTTCGAGGAGATGCTGCGCCAGTCAAAGAAAGGCCCCTTGGTGTGCGGCGTCGCTTTGCACACCATGATCTTCGGCCAGCCTCACCGCCTGCGCGTGCTGCGGGAGGCGTTGCGTCATATCGCGGAGCATCCCGAACGCGACGCGGTCTGGCTCACCCGGCCGGGCGAAATCGCCGACCATGTGCTGGGCCTGCCAGAAGGGACCTTGGCTTAGCTAATCGGCGCCGCCAGACTCAATCTTGAGTGTTTTTGTTCAGGCCGGTTCAACTCATCATTCGTCACCGCGAGCGAAGCGTGGCGGTTCATTTCTCCAGCGACAGGCGCCTGTCGCACGGAAACATGGATCGCCGCGGCTTCGCCTCGCGATGACGCTTTTTCCTTTCAGCCCAATTGGGCTCCGCTCAACTTTATCGACGAACTTTCTTCCATCCCCGCCCTAGGCGAGGTGCTTCTTGAAGTGGGCGATCGTGCGCTCCCAGGCCAGCTTGGCGGCCGCTTCCTGGTAGCGCGGCGTGGAGTTGTTGTGGAACCCATGCTGCGTGCCGGGATAGGTGTGCTGCTCATAAGGGACGCCGGCGGCCTTCAGCGCCGCCTCATAGGCCGGCCACATCTTGTTGATGTTCTCGTCGTTCTCGGCCATCTGGATCATCATCGGCGCCTTGATCGCGGCGACCGACGCGGTCTCCGGCGCGGGGCCGTAGAAGGGAACGCCCGCGTTCATCTCGGCGCCCAGCGTGACGGCCAGGAAATTGGTCGCCCCGCCGCCCCAGCAGAAGCCGGTGACCCCCAGCTTGCCGGTGGACAGCCGATGCGCCTTCAGGAAGCGCGCGCTGTTCGCCATGTCCATGCGCAGCTTCGACTGGTCCAGCGTCGCCTGCAGCGTGCGTCCGTCATCGTCATTGCCGGGATAACCGCCGACCGGGAACAATCCGTCCGGCGCCAAGGCCAGGAACCCCTCGGTCGCGGCGCGACGGGCGACGTCTTCGATATAGGGGTTGAGGCCACGGTTTTCGTGGATCACCAAGACGGTGGGGAACGGACCGGCGCCGCTCGGCTGAACCAGATAGCCCTTCATCGTGCCGGAGGTGCCGCCCGGCGACGGGTAGGTGACGTAGGTTCCCTTGATGCGCGGATCGGTGAAGGAGATCGTCTGCGCCTGGGCGTAACGCGGCAGCAGCGCCTGCGCCATCGCCAGACCGCCGACCGTGACCACCGCGGCGCGCGCCAGGAAGTCGCGCCGGTCCATCCGGCCATGGCAGTATTCGTCATAGAGTTCGAACACGCGCTGGTCGATCTCCAGCTGCGTGACCGGCTTCGGCGCCTCGTCGGTTCCCTGGTCAAACATCTCTGCGCTCCCCTGCTTCAGTTAATCGTTAAGACATTAAGACATTCTGTAGTCATAGGGCGGCGCCCGCCGGCTTCAAGGCGAGCGCGATAGACGCGCGCTCCTGGGCGAGATCCCCGACCCCTACCGGGCGCTTGGCCCGTCGGTACCAATAGCCGGCGTTCGCGAGATCGCCCTCCACCCGATGGAGATAGGCGTGCGCCCAAGCGCTCTCCAGGTCGTCGCAGGCCTGCGCGCATTCATGGGCGCGGGCCCAATCGCCCTTGGCGTCCCACCACAGCGCCTGCAACGCGAGGGAGTAACCCTGCGGCGGCTCCAAAGCAGTCAGGCTGGCGTTGAAGTCGTTCAAGAAAGACACGGGATTTGGGCATCCCTGGCGTGGATCACGCCAAAGACACTACAATTGTTTTCACGGCGCCGCCTATAGCAAGTTCATCGAGGCGGCGGCGATCCAATACGGCGGGGCGAGAACGAGAGGAATCACGCATGATCTCGCGTCGATCCATTCTGTTCGCCAGCCCTTCACGCCGAAAGCCTTCGCTTTGGCGCAAGCCGCCGACAAGAGTTATCCGCGACCGACGGCTTCGATGTTTCTGCGCAGGGACGGGTCAAGCCCAAGCTTGCTGGCGAGTTCGTCAAGCCAGGCGATCTCCGCCGGGGTATCGGCGTCGATGGCGACATAAGCGGCAAGATAAACTTGCGCGGCCTCCTCCGGACCTCGCGCGGCCGCTGCGAGCTGGGCCGGCGTGTCGGGGCGCGCGACCAAAGACTCAAGGTAGCGTCGCTCTTCGCTTGAGAGGCCGCTCGCCTCCACCTGCTCCACCAGACGGGCGCGCTCGGTTTCGTCAAGACGGCCGTCGGCCATGGCCGACGCGATCATGGCGCGCAGCAGGAGAATGGCCGAGCCATCCCGAGCCGAAGGATCCGGGGCTGAGAGAAAGCCGCCCGAGGATTCCTGCGGC
This sequence comes from Elsteraceae bacterium, assembly GCA_049240905.1. Taxonomy (GTDB): domain Bacteria; phylum Pseudomonadota; class Alphaproteobacteria; order Elsterales; family Elsteraceae; genus JBMLRS01. The sequence continues at coordinate 3,581 of JBMLRS010000345.1, read as the reverse complement.
GCTCTCGCTTGCCCCAGACCAGCTTGCCCGGGACCGGCTTGACCTGACTTGAGGCCGGCGATCATGTCGGTGACGCCTTGCGGGACTATCGGCTTGCCGGCGCGGTAGTTGCTGTACGCCTTGTAGGCGAGGCCGCCGAGCAGAGCGGCGCCGCCGATCTGCAGAGCGCCGCCTGCGAATTTCCGCGCGTGCTTCGAGGTCAAGAGCGCGCCGGCCAAACCACCGGTGAGCGCGCCGGCGCCGGCTGCGCCCACTTTGGAGCCGATGAAATCGCTGATGCCCTCGCGCCTGCCGCGACCAGGCGCTTGAGCGCCCGCCGCGCCGCTTTGACCGGTCGACGAACCGCCGGACAGAACGGCGGTCAACAGCTTGTTCACATCGATCATCTCGTTCTCCCGTGGTGGACCGGCGGCTTTCATCGTCATGGCCTCCCGAGGACGCGCCCCCAGGATCCTGCGGGGACGACCACCCGAGCGCCGAACGCCGTCTAACCTGCAAGTAGTAGGGCATGCGCGCCAGTTCAAGTCGATCATCACCGGCTCTGTGACAACACTCGTAAAAAATTCCGCCTCGTAGATCGCTTGAGCTGAGAAAAAATAACCACCCATGAAGAGTACGGCGCCCGAACCCTTGCGACGGTCATTTTGGCGCCTGCGATGCGTGACTCTCTCACTTCTTAGGCGGCGCCGCGCATGATTCTTTTACTGGGAAAGAAAACTTACGGAACAAGCCTACGCTCAAGGACGCCGCGCGAATGGCCAATGGACCTCCACCCCTCCCGGCTTCGCTCTTGAACAAGGTGGGATGAGTTGGCGCAGCGGTTCGACGTCCGCGCGCGCCGGATCAAGAAAGGAAAGGATCAGTTGCCCGACTTCGCCGCCGGATAGACGAGCTGCGTCTCGATTATCCCTTCGACGAAAGCCTGACGCCGCAATGGCTCTTCAATCGAGAGGGGCGTTCGGTCGGCCGTCTCCGCATCTCGACGCTGATGCAGCGAATGGGCGTTGAGGCGACCTGACGGAAGCGGTGTCTTCTACCCGTTCTGCCCAGCGATGGTGAGGCCGTCGATCCGCACGGTCGGCGCGTCGACGCCGGAACGGAAGATCAGATCATCGGCCAGGGTCATGTTCAGGAACATGTCCTTCAGGTTGCCGGCGATCGTGATCTCGCTGACCGGATAGGCTAACTCCCCGTTCTCGATCCAATAGCCGGCGGCGCCGCGGCTGTAGTCGCCGGTGACGCCGTTCACGCCCATGCCGAGCATCTCGGTGACGTAGAGGCCGCTCTTCACGCCCTTGATGAGATCAGCGCGGCTGGTCGCGCCCGGCTCGAAATAGAGGTTGGCCGGCGAAGGGCTGGGCGCGGAGCTCGCGCCGCGGCTCGCATGACCGGTGGGCGCCAGCTTGAGCTGGCGGGAGGAGCGCAGATCAAGCAACCAGGTGGTCAGCACCCCATCCTCGATGATCGCGCGACGCTGGGTCGGCAGGCCCTCGCCGTCGAACGCGCTCGAGCGGAAGCCGCGCGGACGATGCGGATCGTCGATCACGTTGACGCCGACCGACATGATCCGCTGGCCCATCTTGTCCTTCAGGAAGCTGGTGCCGCGCGCGATGGCGCCGCCGGAAATGGCGCTGCTCAAATGGCGCAGCAGACCGCCGGAGACGCGCGGGTCGAACAGCACCGGCGCCTTGGTGGTGACGACGCGGCGTGGGTTGAGGCGCTTGACCGCCCGTTCGCCGGCGCGCTGGCCGATCAGCGCGGCGGGTTCAAGATCCGATGCGTAGACGGCGGCGGTCCAATCATAATCGCGCTCCATCCCCGTGCCTTCGCCGGCCAGGACCGAGGCGCTGAGGCTGAAGGACGTGCCTTCCTCGATCCCGGCGAAGCCGGACGAGGTCGCAAGAACCGTGCGGCCGCGCCGCCAGCCGGCGTCGGCGCCTTCGGAGTTGGTGACGCCGGGGATGGCGCGCGCGGCCTCTTCTGCGGCGCGCGCCCATTCCAGCAGGGTCTCGGCGGTCGGTTCGAACGGATCGCTGTGATCCAGTTCCGGGAAGCTCTTGGCGAGTTGCTCGGGATCGGCGATGCCGCAATAGGGATCTTCCGGCACCGCCTTGGCCATGGCGACCGCGCGCTCGATGAAGTCATTGAGGTTGCCCGGCGAATGATCGGTGGTGGAGACCATGGCCTGCTGCCGACCGACGAAGACGCGCAGACCCAGATCATGGCCCTCCGCGCGCTCCAGCTTCTCCACCTTCCCAAGCCGCCAGGCCACCGACAGAGATTCCCCGACGGACAGCACGGCGTCGGCGCTGTCCGCGCCAGCCTTGCGGGCGCGGGCGATCAGATCGGTGAGGAAGTCGCGAGGGTCGGTCATGGGGATTCCTGAAGGGGGATTACACTATTTGGCGCGCGCCAAGCCGGCGTCAACCGCGGGAGGCAACGAGCAACCGAACGGCGAGGCCGGCGAACACCGCAGCCAGCGCGCGGTTGAGCCAGGCGGAGATCGCCGGACGGCTGAGCAGATTGCGGCGCAGCCGGGCGGCCGACAAGGCGACCGCGCTGAGGATGAGCGTTCCGAACAGCGCGTGGATCGTCACCAGCTCCAGGCTTTGCAGCAGGAACGAGCCTCTCTCCGGGGCGATGAATTGCGGAAACAGCGCCAGGAAAAACAGGATCACCTTCGGATTCAGCATGTTGGTCAGAAAGCCTTGCCCGATCAGCGCGAAGGTCCCGCGTCTGGCCTCGGCGGAGCCGACCTCCAGAACCGACGGCGCGCGCCAGGCGCCCCAGGCCAGCCAGAGCAGATAGAGCGCGCCCAAGATCTTCAGCGTCTCAAAACCATAGGGCACATGCAGCGCGAGGCCGGAAATGCCAAGCCCGGCCAGGATGGCGTGGGAGTAATTGGCGATCTGCACGCCGATCAGGGTCAAAAGCCCGTCGCGCGCCCCCCTCGCCGCGCTGATCGACAGGATCAACAGCATGTTCGGGCCGGGGGTCACCACCAACAGGATCGCGGCGACGGCGAAGACGCCCGCCGTCTCGATCGAGATCACCGACCCTCGTCCTTCCAGATCGGCTTGCCGGAGCCGGGCAGCCCGAACTCCGCCCAACGGCGGTTCACCTGCTGGATCATGTCCTCGTCCATCCGAAGCTTCCGGCCCCATTCGCGGTGGGTCTCCGGCGGCAGCTTGTCGGTCGCGTCCAGGCCCATCTTGCCGCCCAGGCCGCTCACCGGCGAGGCGAAGTCCAGATAGTCGATCGGCGTGCCCTCGATCACGGTGATGTCGCGCGCCGGATCCATGCGGGTCGACATCGCCCACATCACGTCCTTCCAATCGCGCGCGTTGATGTCGGAATCCACGACGATCACGAACTTCGTGTACATGAACTGCCTGAGATAGGACCAGACGCCCATCATCACGCGCTTGGCGTGGCCGGGATAGGCCTTCTTCATCGACACCACGGCGATCCGGTAGCTGCAGCCCTCGGGCGGCAGCCAGAAGTCGGTGATCTCCGGGAACTGGGCGCGGAGAAGGGGGATGAAGACCTCGTTCAGCGCCTCGCCCAGCACCGAGGGTTCA
>JBMLRS010000344.1:0-6086 GCA_049240905.1 Elsteraceae bacterium | reverse complement strand
CGGCCGTCGACTGAGCGGCCTCGCCGCTTCAGTCGAAGAGCTGACCGCCTCGATCGGCGAGATCGCGCGCCAGGCCACCACCTCCGCCAACCTGGCTCAGGGCGGGGCCTCAGAGGTCGCCGAGGCGGCGGCGGAGATCAAGCGGCTGGACGCCGCCGCCGCGGAGATCGGTCAGGTCGTCGGCTTGATCACCGAGATCGCCGGCCAGACCAACCTGCTGGCGCTCAACGCGACGATCGAGGCCGCCCGCGCCGGCGACGCCGGCAAGGGCTTCGCCGTCGTCGCGTCGGAAGTGAAGAACCTCGCCAGCCAGACCGCCCGCGCGACCGAGGACATCTCGCGTCGGATCACCGCGATCCAGCAGGCGACCACCGCCGCCGTCGGCGCGTTCGAACGGTTGGGGGGCTCGATCCGCGACATCGCCGAGGTCTCCGGCGGCATCGCCGCCGCGGTGGAGGAGCAGCGCGCGGCGACCGACGAGATCACCGGCTCCCTTGGTCAGCTCAACCACGCCATGCAGTCCGTCACGGTGAACATCTCCGGCATGGCGCGGGGCTCCGTGCTGTCGATCGCCGGGTCGATCGAGGTGCTGTGGGTCAGCACCGGTCTGGAGCGCGACGCCGGCGCTCTGCGCGACGCCGCGAACGGCTTTATCGCCCGCATCGCCGCCTGATCTGTGTTAGACGTGGCGCGTCAGATCACAGATCCGATTCTCAGGCCGCCGCGATGCCCGATTCACTGTCACCGCAGAAGCCCGAGTTCGGCCGAGCGGAGTTCACCACGCCGCTTTTCCTGTCGACCTTGAACGCGCACGGCTGCGTCCTGGCGCGCGGCCTGTTCTCGATGTCGGAAGTGCTCGCGCTGCGCGGACAGGCTGAAGCCGCCTACCGTGATTATGACAACGCCATTTCGGAGAGCGCCGCGGGCCGCGCGCCGGAGGAGAGCCCGCACATCAAGGCCGCCGCCTACACGACCGACCGGGAGAGCATCGCCCGTTTCCGCAAGTTTGGCAGCCTGCCGCTCGCCCGATGCCCGCAAGCCTCCAGCCTTGTCGCCACCATCCTGTCCGCAAGCCCGTTGCGCGAAGGCATGGAGGCCTATTTCCAGGACCAGATCGGTCTGTCCCTGAACGCCTCTTCGGTTCGCCTGTCTGAAATCTCGAACGACACCCGCCGAGTCTTCCATCAGGACGGCAATTTTCTGGGCGGCGTCGACGCGCAGACCGTGAATTGCTGGATCGCGCTGGATCCATGCGGCGTTCACGCCCCGGCGATGGAGGTCTACCCCCACCGGGTTCCGGATCTGATGCAATCGGGCGACGGGGCCTCGATCGTGCCCTGGGAGATTTCCGAAGAGGCGGTCTACGCCCGCTTCGGGAAGGACAATATGTGGATCCCGGAGTTCGCGCCGGGCGACGCCTTCATCTTCGATCACCTCCATGTCCACCGGACCCATCTGTCGAGCGCCATGACTCGCGACCGCTTCGCGATGGAGAATTGGATGTTCCCGATCACCGAGCGCTACCGTCACCAGTTCCTCGCCTGGCTTGGCTGACCATGACGGAACCGCGCCCCGCCGATCTGGATCTGACCGCGATCGAGCGCGCGGTGGCCGACGCGCCGTTCGACAGCTACGCCCTGCGTCGGCTCGCCGTCACCTACCTGCAGCTCAGCCGGCCGGTCGAGGCGGTCCCCTTGTTTGTGCGCGTGCTGGAGGGGGACTCCAACCCCGGCGACCATGTCAATCTGCTCTACGCCCGCGGCCAGGCCGCGCTGCAGATTCTGGAGCGCAAAGCGCAGGCGGCGGCTGGTTCCTGATCCGTCGCGGCGACCGCGCGGTTTCCCGTCGACAAGATCCGGCGACGACGCTACCGATGCTGTTCTCGATACTGTCGCAATCGCAGCCTTTGACGGCTGGGCGGGGATGAATGGCGCGTTTTCTGAGTCTGGCCGACGCGGTGCGCGAGCTGGTGCAGGAGGGCGAACTGATCGCCTTCGAAGGCTTCACGCACCTGATCCCGGTCGCCGCCGCGCATGAGACGATCCGGCAGCGCAAGAAGAACCTCACCGTCGTCCGCATGACGCCGGACATCATCTACGACCAGATGATCGGCATGGGCATGATCAAGAAGGCGATCTTCTCCTACGCCGGCAATCCGGGCGTGGGGCTGCTGCGCCGGATGCGCGACGCGCTGGAGAACGGCTGGCCGAACCGCCCGGAGACGGAGGAATACTCCCACTCCGCCATGGCGCAGGCCTATGAGGCCGGGGCCTCCGGCCTGCCCTGCGCGATCTTCCGCGGATTTCTGGGGGCGGACCTGCCCAAGGTGAACCCCAATATCCGCACGGTGACCTGCCCCTTCACTGGCGAGGCGCTGGCCGCCATTCCCTCCGTTCGCCCGGACCTGACCGTGATCCACGCCCAGAAGGCCAACAAGCGCGGCGACGTGCTGATCGAAGGCATCATCGGCGTGCAGAAGGAGGCGGTGCTGGCCGCAAAGCGCGCTCTGGTGACGGTGGAGGAGATCGTCGAGGATTTCGACGATCTGCACCCCAATCTCTGCGTTCTGCCGCATTGGGCTGTCACCGCGATCTGCCATGTGCCGGGCGGCGCCCATCCCTCCTACGCCCATGGTTATTACAAGCGCGACAATCCCAGCTATCTGGAATGGGACAAGGTCTCCGCCGACCGGGACTTGTTCCTGGCCTGGATCGAGGAGAACGTCATGAAGGTCGGCCCGGAAGCATTCGCCGTCCGCGCGGGGTTAAAGAATGCCTGATTTCACCCCCGCCGACATGATGACCATCGCCGCCTCCCGCGCCCTCAAGGACGGCGACGTCTGCTTCGTCGGCATCGGCCCGCCCTCGGCCGCCTGCAACGTCGCGCGCATGACCCACGCGCCGAACATCTCGCTGATCTATGAGAGCGGCACGCTCTGCACCGCGCCGGACATCTTGCCCTTGTCGATCGGCGACGGCGAGCTGTGCGACACCGCGCTGACCACCGTCTCGGTGCCGGAGATGTTCCGCTATTGGCTGATGGGCGGCCGGATCAGCATCGGCTTCCTGGGCGCCGCCCAACTCGACCGCTTCGGCAACATCAACACCACCGTGATCGGCGATTATCACAACCCGGTCGTGCGCCTGCCCGGCGCCGGCGGCGCGCCCGAGATCGCGACCTCCTGCGGCGAGATCTTCGTCACCATGCGCCAGTCCAAGCGCGGGCTGGTGGAGAAGGTCGATTTCATCACCTCCTTCGGCCATGGCGACGGCGGCGACCACCGCGCCCGCCTCGGCATCAAGACCAAGGGTCCCACGCTGCTGATCACCGACATGGCGGTCTGGCGCACCGATCCCGTAACCAAGGAGTTCGTGGCGACCTCCCTGCATCCCGGCGTCACCCGCGAGCAGATGCAGGAAACCTGCGGCTGGACCATCCGCTACGCCGACGACGTCGCCGAAACCCCGCCGCCCTCCGATCTGGAGCTAACCACCCTGCGCGGCTTCCAGGCGCGCACCAAGGCGTCGCAGGAACGATAGACAGTCTTTCTTCGTCACCCGGACGCCAATGCGCTAGCTTGAGCCATGCCCACGCCCGTCCCTCCGCCAAACCGCGTCCCCTGGCCGCCCTTGATCCTGACCGGCTGCGTCCTGGCCGCTCTCGCGCTCGGCTGGCTCTACCCTCTGGAGCCTTTCGCCGCCACCGTCAGCCTGCCGCTCGGGGTCCTCTGCTTCGCGCTGGGCGTCGGGCTGGATTTCATGGCCATGCGCGTGATGCGGCGCCGGGCCGCCAATATCCTGCCGCATCGGGCGGCGACCGCGCTGGTGACCGAGTTTCCGTTCTCGATCTCGCGCAATCCGATCTATCTCGGCAATTCGCTGCTGTTGGCCGGAGCCGGCTTCCTGTTCGCCAACCCCTGGCTGCTGATCATGGCGGTGGTGGCGGCGCTCCTGGTGTCCCAGCTCGCGATCAAGCGCGAGGAAGCGCATCTGGAGGCGCTGTTCGGCGACAAATGGCGGCGCTACGCCGCCGAGGTCCCACGCTGGCTCAGGATCAAACCCAAATGACCGAGATCCCCGTCGAATTCTGGGAGAGCCGCTTCCAGGAAGGCCGCACCCCGTGGGAAAGAGGCGAACTCAACCCAGCCTATCTTTCCTGGCGCGCCGCAGGCCTGCTGCCGCCCTGCCGCATTTTGATTCCCGGCGCCGGCCGCAGCCCGGAGCCGGCGGCCATGATGGCGGACGGCTTCGACGTCACCACCCTGGATCTGGCCGAAAGCGCCGTGAAGGCCCAGGCCGAACGGCTCGGCCGCGATCGCGCGATCCTCGGCGACGCCACAAGCTGGGCGCCGGAGTTTCCCTTCGACGCGGTCTACGACCAGACCTGCCTCTGCGCCCTGCCGCCCGCGCTCTGGCCCGCTTACGAGGCCAATCTCCGCCGCTGGGTCCGCCCGGGCGGCGCGCTCTTCATCCTGTTCATGCAGACCGGCAAGGAGGGCGGACCGCCCTTCGACTGCCCGATCCCCGCCATGCGCGACTTGTTTCAGGACTGGATCTGGCCCAGCGCCCTGGAGACGGCGCACCCGCACGGCCTCGGCACGGTCGAGCAGCCAGTGATCCTGCATCAGCCGGAGTAGCCAATCAGGCTCAGGCGAAGTGACAGCGCACGCCCCGCCCCGCTGCAATCTCCCGCAACCCCGGCGCCTCCACGCGACAGCGCTCCTCCTGCCTGGGGCAACGCCCATACAGGCGGCAGGAATTCGGATCCGGGTCGATCGGGCTTTGCGGCTCGCCCGCTAGTCGCTCCCGCGCGCCCTTCTTGCGGCGCAGGTCCGGCGCGGCGGAGAGCAGGGCTTGCGTGTAGGGGTGGCGCGGGGAAGTGAAGATCGCCTCGGCCGGGCCGGATTCCACGATCTGGCCCAGATACATCACCAGGATGCGGTCGCACAGCAGTCGCACCACGGTCAGGTCATGGCTCACAAACAGCAGGGCGACGCCGGCTTCGCGCCGCAGCTTGGCCAACAGCTTCAGCACCGTCGCCTGCACGGAGACGTCGAGCGCGGAGGTCGGCTCGTCCAGCACAAGCAGGCGCGGCGAGACCGCCATCGCGCGCGCCAGCCCCACCCGCGCCTTCTGCCCGCCCGAGAGCTGATGCGGATAGCGCTCGAACAGGCCCGGCGCCAGATCAACCTGCTCCGCCGCCTGCTCCACTCGCCGAGCCACCTCCGCCCGCTCCCGCGTGATCATCACCCGAACCGGGTCGGCGATCGCGTCGAACACGGTGAAGCGCGGGTTCAGGCTCTCGGTCGGATCCTGAAACACCATTTGGATGTCGCGCCTGTTCGGGCTGGCGGTGAAGGCTGACGCCGACTGCGCGGTCACATCCACCCCGTCCAGCAGGATCTTGCCCGCTGATGGTTCGATCAGTCGGGCGGCCATGCGGGCCAGCGTAGATTTCCCGCAGCCGCTTTCCCCCACCAAACCGACCGCCTCGCCCGTTTGAATCGAGAAATCCACCGCCTCCACCGCATGCAGCAGCGACGGCGGCTTCAGCAGATCAAAACCGGCGCGCCGGATCGGGTAGCGCTTGCCGAGCCCGGAGACGGAGAGAAGCGCGGTCATAACGGCGTCCGGCAGAACACGGTCTGCTGCGGCCCTAAGACCCGCGGCTGGAACGGCGCGTCGCAGGCCGGCTGATGGATTTCGCAGCGCGCGGAAAATCTGCATGGAGGCAGATCCGGTCGCGTCAGATCCGGCAATTGACCCGCGATCGGCTGCAGCGCGTCGATGCTGTCCACGGCGGAGGGCGCGCTCGCCAGCAGCTTCGCGGTGTAGGGATGGCGCGGATGGGCGAACAGATCCGCCACGGGCGCCGTCTCCACGCCATGGCCGGCGTGCATCACCAGGATCCGGTCGCAATACTCCGCCGCCAAGGCCAGGTCGTGGGTGATCAGCAGGGTCGCCACACCGTGCTCGCGCAGCAGGTCGCGGAACAGATCCATGATCACCGCCTGGGTGGTCACGTCCAAGCCCGTGGTCGGCTCGTCCGCGATCAGCAGTTTTGGCGCGCAGGCCAAGGCGATCGCG
>JBMLRS010000343.1:0-27742 GCA_049240905.1 Elsteraceae bacterium | reverse complement strand
GGATCTGTTCCGCGCCACGGTCGGGGGGCTTGGCCTCACGGGCATGATCCTCAATGTCGGGCTCAAGATGCGCGCCGCGCCGTCGAACGCGATCGATCTGGACGAGCGGCGCGTCGCGGACCTGGACCAGTTCCTGACCGCGCTGAAGGAGGCGCGCGAGACCAACCCTTATGCGGTCGGCTGGATCGACGCGCTGGCGACGGGAAAGAAGCTGGGTCGCGGCGTCCTTGAACTGGGCCGGCCCGCCGGCGCCGACCTGACGGCGGCGGCGCGAAAGCCCAAGCGCCTGCCGATCGATCTGCCGGGCTTCCTGTTGAATCCCTGGACGATTCGCGCCTTCAACATGTTCTACTACAACCGGATCGGCGCTGGCGGCCGCATGGGCGCGGTGCCGGTCGGCGAGTATCTCTATCCGCTGGATTCCCTGCTGGATTGGAACCGCATGTACGGCAAGCGCGGCTTCCATCAGTTCCAATGCCTGCTGCCGGACGAACATGCCCCGGACGGCATGCGCCGGCTGCTGGAGACCGTGTCGGCGGCGGGCGCCGCGTCCTTCCTGGCGGTGATCAAGAGCATGGGCGGGCCGGGTCTGGGATTTCTCTCCTTCGCCGGGCGCGGCTTCACCCTGGCGCTGGACATCCCGCATCGCGCCGGCTCTCTCGATCTGCTGCGCAAGCTGGAGCAGATCACCCTCGATCATGGCGGACGGATCTATCTGGCCAAGGATTCCGCGCTCAGCCCGGAGGGTTTCCGCGCCATGTATCCCGAGCATAAAGCCTTCCAGACTCTCATCGACGACCTCGACCCGGAACGTCTGATGACCTCCGACATGGCGCGACGGCTGGGGCTGCGGCCATGAGCGGCGCGATGACCAAGCATCTGCAATCCGGCCGTCATTGGCTGATCCTCGGCGCCTCCAGCAGCGTCGCCCGCGCCTTCGCCCGTCAGGTCGCCGCCGAGGGCGCCGCCGTGACCCTCGCCGGCCGCGACCGCGCCGATCTGGAGGCCACCGCCGCCGACATCGAAACCCGCTACGGGACGGAAGCCACGGTCATGCTGCTGGACGCCGCCGACCGCGACAGCCGCGCCATGGCGGCGCAAGCCATCGCCGCCGCCGTGCCCGCCGGCCGGCTGGACGTCTTCTTGGCCTTCGCCGCCATGCCCGACCAGGGCGCGATGGAGGCTGATCCGGACCTCGCGCTGGACTGCATCATGGCCACATACACCGGCGCGGTGGACCTGCTCCTCCGCCTCGCCCCCGCCCTGGAGCGCGCCCCTGGCGGCCGCGTGGCGGTGCTGGGTTCGGTCGCCGGCGACCGCGGCCGCCTGAAGAACCATATCTACGGCTCCGCCAAGGCCGGATTGCACGCCTTCACGGCGGGATATCGCAACCGTCTGTTCCGCAAGGGCGTGACCGTCACCACCATCAAGCCCGGATTTCTGGACACCGCCATGACCTGGGGCCTGCCCGGCATTTTCCTGGCCGCCACGCCGGACGATTTCGCCCGCGCCTGCCTGACCGCCACGAAAAAGGGCAAGGAAAACATCTATATCCCCGGCTTCTGGGGCCTCATCATGCTGATCATCCAGCATATCCCGGAGAAGATCTTCAAGCGCCTGGCGGTGTAGCCTCCGAACGCTAACGGCGGCAAAGCTGATTACGCAACGCCAAGCTCAAACAAACGCGCGCGCGGATTTTTCAAATTTGGAGACGAAATCAATATAAGGCGCCGGCCCCAAACTGATGCGCGCGACCCCCAAATTCGCCAGCTCACGGACTTCCTGGGCGTTTCCTGACGTCATGACGTTGAGCGGAAGCAAGACAGCGTCGCAGACCTGCCTGATCAAGGTTTTCTCCTTAAGGCCCGGGACAAAAAAGCCATCTGCGCCGGCTGACGCGTAGGCTTTTTCACGGACAAGGGCTTCCTCGATCAAATCCGCGCTGTCGGCGCCTTGAGGGGCTTTCAAGAACACGTCGGTTCGGGCGTTGAGGAACGCTGAAACACCTGAAGCGTCCACGGCCTGTCGAGCCGCGCGAATCCGTAAAAGTTGATCTTCAACGCTGTATAGGCCCGGACCATTGAGGATCTGATCCTCCAGGTTGAAGCCGACGACGCCGTGCGCCAGCAATCTGCGCACATTCCGCCCGATGGTTTCCGGATCATCAGCATATCCGCCCTCGAAGTCGATGGTGACCGGCAGCTTCACACGGTCTGTGATCCTCGCGACAACCGAGAGCGCATCCTCAAGCGGAAGATGTTCGCCGTCCGCATAGCCCTGGGCGGCGGCGACGGACCAACTGCTGGTGGCGACAGCTTTTGCGCCGGCGCGTTCCACCGCCAAGGCGCTCCCGGCGTCCCAGGCATTATAGAGGATCAGGGGATTCTGGGGATCGTGCAGGCTTCTGAAACGCCGGGCTTTTTCCATCTGGGACGTCATGGGGCGCATTCCTTTCTCACTTCTTGAGTTGTCGCTCGATCTCGAGGAGGCGCTGCTTGCGCCAGAGACCGCCGCCGTATCCGGTCAGAGAGCCGTCCGCCCCGATCACCCGGTGGCAGGGGATCATGAGCGCGATCTGGTTGGCGCCATTGGCGCGCGCGACGGCTCGTGTCGCTGCGGGATGGCCGATCTGGTTGGCAATGTCCGAGTAGCTTCGCGTTTCGCCGGCGGGGATTGTGCGCAAGGCGTCCCATACTTTCTGGGTGAAGGGGCTTGCGGGCGCGGCGAGCGGGGTCAAGAAAATGTCTGAACGGGCGGCGAAGTATTCGCCAAGCTCCGAAGCAGCCTGTTCTGAGGGCGGCATTCCGCCGATGCCGATGACCCCCTTTGAGGCTTCCTGGAGCCGTTCAAGCTCCCGAGGGAGGCCCTTTCGATCGATAAACTCCAAGAGATGCAGATGGCTTCGGCTGCTGACGGCGATCATGTCGCCAAGCGGCGTGGGTATCCATGTCGCCCAGAGCGATGTCTCCGATCGCAGGGCATCCGATCTCAGCTTGGCCGGTGGACGGCCGAGAAGCCGAGCGAAAGCGGCGCGAAACGCGCTGGCGGATTCAAAACTGGCCTCATGCTGGGCCGTGATGACCTTCCCGCCCCCCGCCAGCGTCTTGAAACCCTCGCGAAGCCGACGTTGACGCGCCAATTCCAGGAAGGTCATCCCGAATTGCCGTTTGAAGCTGCGCCGCACCGTTGAGGGATCATGACCGAGCTTGATCACATGCTCTTCAGACCAACGGACATCCGGCCGTTGATCGAGAGCGCCCAACAGGGAGGCGATCGCCGGATCCGCGAGCGCGGCCGCCTGAAGCGGATGACAGCGCTTGCAGGGGCGGAACCCCGCCTGGACGCATTCGCCGATCGTTGGATAGAAGTTGCAATGCTCCCTCTTCGGCTTGCGCGCAGGGCAAGTCAGACGACAAAAAATCCCGGTCGACGACACGCAGACGAATGCGTGGCCGTCAAAACGCGAATCTCTGGCGAGCAGCGCGGCGTAGAGCGTATCGGGGTCGGGGAGATCAAATAGCATTCCGGAAGATTAAACTTCCGGCAGTCGAGACGCCGCCGTATTTCGGGCGTGTATTCTTTTTCAACGTCGCGACGCTGACCTCAAGGAATCCTCAAACGGACTCCTGGCGCAGTTTACTCGCGAATAAACCTCAGCGAGCGGATCAATCCTTCGCGCACCTCGTAGATCGCGATCAACTGCAGGGGCCCGTTGGGCAAGCCCAGCACCTGCTCACGATCGATCGCGAAATCGCCCAGATCCGTGTGGCTGAAAACCTCGCAACGCAGCTCCGGATTGTCGCTGAACCGCGCGGTATAGAACGACCGGATCGCCGCCTCCCCGCGCACGATCTCCGCGCCGGAGGCCAACTCAGAAATCACCGCGTCCGGCGCGAACAACGCCATATAGGCGTCGATGTCATGGGCGTTATAGGCGACCAATTGCTGGTCTACGATCATGCGGGGCGTGGGATAGGTCATGGATGCCTCAGCGAAAGGCGCCGCAGACGACGGCGCGTGGAAGCGGACCATAGGGGCGAGAGGCTCAGCGGACAACGCGCGGCGTAGACTTCCGACGCTCCTTCGTTTCTTGAAACCACCAGAAGGGAAGGCTTTGTCGGACGGATGGCGCACGCGTACTGAGCTAGTATATACCAAAGCAGTATCTGGGCTTAAGTCAGGGGTGTTGGCGATGGCGGAGAAAGCGGTGTTCACGATGAAGCTGGACGCGCAATTGCGCGCGGACTTCATGGCGGCTGCGGCGGCGGCTGACCGCCCGGCGTCTCAAGTGGTGCGTGAGTTGATGCGTGACTTCGTCAAGCAACAGCGCGAAGCCCGCGCGTGTGACGCCTTCCTGCAAGACAAGGTGGCGGCGGCGCGAGCGTCTCTGCACGCGGATGGCGGCGTCCCAAACGATGAGGTTGAAGCGCTGTTCGCCCAACGCCGGGCGGAGGCGGCGCTGCGGGCGTGAGGGTCGTCTGGACGCGGACGGCGATCTGGGACCGCGGCGCGATCTTCGACCATATTGTTGAGGCGAACCCGCAGGTGACGTTGCGGATGGACGAACTTTTCAGCGACGCGGCCTAGTAGCCGGAACAAGAGAGCTGATCCCGCACGAGAGCTACCGCTTGGTCTGCGAGATCTCGGACGATGAGGTCTGGATACTCACCATCGTCCATACTGCGAGACGATGGCCGCCAGTATGACGCGGAAAGCTTTTGGGTTATTCACTCTAACCCGTTATTTCCCTCAGGCTGGAGTGAGAAGCGGCCGATAGCGCTGTTCAAACCTCAGGCGATCCGACGCCCCGCCCCGCCAAGAACCGCCCCGCAGCCGCGATCCCAAGCGGCGGTACCATGTGCCCCGCCCCTGGATAGCGATCGAACGTCACGGCGTAGCCGGCCTCTTTGAGCTGCTCAGCGGCGTCTTCGCCCTCATCGATCGCGATCACGCCATCGTCTTCGCCGTGGCCCAGGTAGAGCGCGGGGGAATTTGGGGCGGCGGGCTGCGGCGAGTGGGCCAGGCGGCCGGCGAAGGCGACGATGGCGGCGCAGTTCAGGCCAAGGGCGGCAGCGGAAAGGGAGAGGATCGCGCCTTGGCTGAAGCCCACCAAAGAGAGGGCGGAAGCGGGCAGGTCGGCGGCGCTCAATTCCTTTGGCAGCCACTCGAGCAGAGACGGCAGCGCGCCCTCGATCCGCTTGGGTCGTTCGGCCGGGGTGATCTGGCGGATGCTGAACCATTGCCGGCCGGGGGCGCCGGGAGCGCCGCCGTCGAAGGGATGGGGGCCGTCCGGCGCCAAGATCAGCGCATTGGGCAGAAATTCGCGCAAGGCTTCGGCGAGGGGAACCATCGCGGCGCCGCTGGATCCTACGCCGTGGAGCAGAACCACCAGTTGGTCGGGCTTTCCGGTCGGGATTAAGCGGTGAACGTCAAGAATTGGGGCCTTCTCACTCATACATGATCAGCTTGTCGGCGGCCTGCCGGTCGTAATCCCCGCTGGCGCCGATCAATTGCTGGGAATAGGGCTGCTGGGCCACGCCGCGGCGCAGATCCTCCACCGCCAATTCCTCGACGATCCGGCCAGCGTTCATCACCACCAGACGGTCGCAGAGATTCGACACCACGGCCAGATTGTGGGTCACCAGGATCAGGGTCAGGCCACGTTCGGCGCGCAGGCGGCGTAGCAGATTGAGGATCTCCGCCTGCACGGAGACGTCCAAGGCGGAGGTCGGCTCGTCCAGCAGAAGGATGCGCGGCTCCAGGATCAGAGCGCGGGCGATCGCCACGCGCTGGCGCTGGCCGCCGGAGATCTGATGCGGAAACCGAAACCGGAAGCTGGGGCCCAATCCCACCGCCTTCAGCACGGCGTCGATCCGCGCTTCGACATCGCCCAGGCCATGGATCGCGCAGGCCTCGGACAGCACGCGGTCCACCGTGTGGCGCGGATGCAGCGAGCCATAGGGGTCCTGGAACACCATCTGCGCCAGCTTGGCGAAGACGACGCCGCGCTTGCGGCCCTGCGGCTTGCCCTGAACCTCGATGGTTCCTTTCCAGTCGGAGATCAGGCCGGACAGGCAGCGCAGCACGGTGGTCTTGCCGCAGCCGCTCTCCCCCACGATGCCGAAGCTCTCGCCTTCCTTCACGGCGAAGCTCACGCCCTTCACGGCGTGAAAATCGCCGAAGCGGACGTTCAGGTCCGTCGCCTTCAGGATCGTCATGCGGTCAACCAGGCCGGATCGCGGGTCAGCACCGCCAGATCGCCGGGCGGGCCGTCCAGCCGCGGCAGGGCGGCCAACAGGCCCTGGGTGTAGGGGTGCTTGGCCTGATGCAGATCGCGCGCGCGGCATTCCTCGACGATCCGACCGCCATACATCACCAGCACCCGGTCGCAGAAGGAGGCGACGAGGTTCAGGTCATGGCTGATCAGGATCAGCCCCATGCCGCGCTTGCTGACCAGATCATCCATGATCGCCAGCACCTGCATCTGCACGGTGACGTCGAGCGCCGAGGTCGGCTCGTCCGCGATCAGCAGATCCGGGTTCGGGGCCAGCATCATGGCGATCATGATGCGCTGGCCCATCCCGCCGGACACCTGATGCGGATAGCGCTGATAGACCGAGTCCGGATCGCGGATGCGAACGGCCGCCAGCATCTCCAAGGTGCGGCGCTTGGCGTCGGCGCGCGAGACGCCGCCATGGATGCGGCAGGCCTCGGCGATCTGGGCGCCGACGGTCATCACCGGGTTCAGCGAGAATTTCGGATCCTGCATCACCATGCCGATCCGACGGCCGCGGATGTCGCGCATCTGCGCGGTCGAGGCCGTGCTCAGATCCAGCCCGTCAAAATTCAGTTTCTTGGCGGTCACTTCGCCGGGCGACGGCACCAGCCGCAGGATCGCGCGGCCGGTCTGCGATTTGCCGGAGCCGCTTTCGCCCACGATGCCCAGCTTCTCCCGGCCCATCTTGAAGCTGACGCCGCGCACGGCGTCGACCGGGCCCTTATCCAGGTGGAATCGGACGCGGAGGTCCTCCACGGTCAGAAGATCGCTCATCGCTGCTTGGGGTCCAGCACTTCGCGCAGGCCGTCGCCCAGCAGATTGAAGCCCAGGCTCACCACGCAGATCGCGATGCCCGGGAAGGTTCCCACCCACCATTGATCCAAGAGGAAACGACGGCCGGAGGAGATCATCGCGCCCCATTCCGGCAGCGGCGGCTGCGCCCCGAGGCCAAGGAAGCCCAAACCGGCGGCGGTCAGGATCACGCCGGCCATGTCCAGCGTGCCGCGCACGATCACCGAGGACAGGCACATCGGCATGACATGGCGGGTGATGATGCGGAAATCGGAGGCGCCGAGCTGCTTCACCGCCGCGACATAGTCGGAGTTGCGGATGGTCTGGGTCTCCGCGCGGGCGATGCGGGCGTAGGGCGGCCAACCGGTCAGGATGATCGCGAAGATCGCGTTCTCCAGGCCAGGCTTGAGGGCGGAGACGAAGGCCAGGGCCAGGATCAGCCGGGGAAAGGCCATGAACACGTCGGTCACGCGCATCATCACCCGGTCGATCCAGCCGCCGTAATAGCCCGCGACGCAGCCGACGATCAGCCCGATCGGGCCGACCGTCAGGGCGACGGCGGTCACGATGGTCAGGGCGATCGGCGCGCCGAGCACCACCCGGCTGTAAATGTCGCGGCCCAGCTCGTCCGTGCCGAACCAGTGATCGGCGCCGGGCGGGCGCAGCCGGTTGACGGTGTTGGCCAGCGTCGGGTCGTAGGGCGCGATCCAGGGCGCGAAGATCGACACCAGAATCAGGGCCAGCACGATGCCGAGGCCGATCATGCCGATCGGGTTGCGCTTGAAGGCGAGCCAAGCCAGGAACAGATTGCCAAGCGACGCCTGCCGCCGGGAGGTTGGCGTGTCCGACAGCAGCCAGGCGCGGGAGAACACGCTCATCGCGACCTCGGATCCAGGGTTCGGTAAAGAAGGTCGGCCAGCAGGTTCAGGGTCACGAACACGAAGCCCACCACGATCGTGCCGCCCAGCACCGCGTTCATGTCCGCGGTCAGCAGGGAGTTTGTGATGTACTGGCCGAGGCCCGGCCAGGAGAACACGGTTTCGGTCAGCACCGATCCCTCCAGCAGGTTGGCGTAGCTGAGCGCCATCACCGTGCAGAGCGGCGCCGCGATGTTGCGGAAGGCGTGTCCCCAGACCACGCGAAATTCGGAGGCGCCCTTCACCCGGGCGGCCGTGATGTATTCCTGCTTCAACTGCTCGATCATGAAGCTGCGCGTCATGCGGCTGATGAAGGCGATGGAGAAATAGGCAAGGACGCAGGAGGGCAGGATCAGATGCCTGGCCGCGTTCTTGGCCGCGTCCCATTCGCCCTGCAACAGCGCGTCCAGCACGATCACGCCGGTGATCGGCTCGATGAAATCCATGTAGGCGATGTTGATGCGGCCGGGGCCGGGCACCAGGTCCAGCTTGGCGTACAGCACCAAGAGGCCGATGAGCGCCAGCCAGAAGGTCGGGATCGATTGGCCGAACAGCGCGATCACGCGCACCACATGGTCGGGCCAGCGGCCTTGCTTGGTCGCGGCGATCACGCCCAGCGGGATGCCGATCACCGCGCCGATCACGGTGGCGACCGTCGCCAGCTCCAACGTCGCGGGGAACACGCGCTTGATGTCGTCCAGCACGGGCTTGGCGGTCAGCACGGCCGTGCCGAAATCGCCGGACAGGATCTTGAGCAGATAAATCCAGAACTGACGCCAGATCGGCAAATCCAGGCCCATCTCCAGGCGAACGCGATCGTAGACGTCGGGCGGCGCCCGGTCGCCGACCACGGCCAGCACCGGGTCGATCGGAACGATGCGGCCGATCACGAAAGTGACGAGGATCAGGCCCAGGAACGTGATGGCCAGGGACGGCGCCAGCTTGAGGACTGGCGCCGCGCCCCGCCACAGGCCCTGAAGGGTCAGGGCCATGGGCTTAGTTCTTCTTCAGCTTGTGGAACAGGGCGGACCCATAGGTGCCGCCGACGATGAAGCCGTCCACGTTCGACCGCAGCACCGCCACTTCGATCGCCTGAAGCATCGGCGCGAGCGGCGCGATCGTCAGATATTCGCGCTGCAGATCTTCATAGATCTTGGTGCGCTTGGCGGTGTCCTGCTCCAGCACCGCGGCCTGCGTGCGCTTGGTCAGGTCCGGGATGTCCCACGCGTTGCGCCAGGCCAGCGTCTTGGAGCGGGCGTTGTCGCTGTTGTCTTCGTTCATCGCGAAGGTTTCGGCGTTGGTGTGCGGATCGAAGTAATCCGGGCCCCAGGACTGCAGAACGATTTCATGGTTGCGGGCGCGGTACTTCGTCAGCACCTGCCGGCCCTCGGCCTGGATGATCTCGATCTTCACGCCGCCCTGCGCCATCGTCGACTGGATCGACTGCGCGATATCGATGAAGGGCTGGTTGGCGCGGACGTCGAGGGTGAATTTCAGGTCGGACACGCCGGCCTTGGCCAGCAGCTCCTTCGCCTTGGCGACGTCCAGCTTGAACGGCCGATCCTCGATCGCGCCCAGGAAGCCCTTAGGCAGGAAGGTTTGATGCGGCTTGTAGGTGCCGCGCACCAGATCCCGCTCGATGCCTTCATAGTCGATCAGCAGCTTCAGCGCCTGGAACACTTCCGGCTTCGCCAGCATCGGGTTCTTCTGGTTGAAGGCGAGATAGCTGATATAGCCGCGGTCGCCTTCGATCATCTTGATGCCCGGCTTGGTCCGCAGCACGGCCAACTGGTCCTTGCCGAGATCGCGGACGATGTCGAAATCGCCCTTCTCGACGCCCAGCTGACGGGCCTGAGGCTCGACGACATGGCGGATGATCACGCGGTTCGACAGCGGCGCGCCGAGGTGCCATTCCTTGTTCGCCTCCAGGGAGACGCTCTCGGAGGCCTTCCATCCGCGCATGCGGAACGCGCCGGACCCGGCTTCGTTGGTCTTCAGCCAGCCATTGCCAAAATCACCGTCCTTCTCGTTGGCCTTCACCAGCTTCGAGTCGACGACCAGCGCGACGTTGGCGGTCATGCAGTTCAGGAAGAAGGAGGGGGCGACCGCCTTCTCAAGCTGGATCACCAGGGTCATGGGATCGGTCGCCTTCACCCGGTCCCGGACATTGTCCTTGGTGAAGCCGAACTGGGTCAGGATGAAGCCCGGCGTCTTGTTCAGAATGACGGCGCGCTGGATCGAGTAGGCCGCGTCTTCCGCCGTCACCGGATTGCCGGAGTGGAACTTCACGCCCGGCTTCATCTTGAAGGTGTAGGTCTTGCCGTCCGCGCCGATCTCCCAGGAGGTCGCCAGGATCGGGGTCAGTTTTCCGCCATTCGCCGGGTCCGCCAGAAGCAGCGGGTCATAGGTGTTGGCGAGCACTTCGCCGCCGGAAAACTCGAAGGATTCCGCGGGGTCGAGCGAGATGAGATCGTCGATGGTCTTGGCCATCACGACCGTGTCCTTCGGCGTCTGCGCCAGGGCGGGCGTCAGCGACGTTCCCGCAAGCAGAAGCGCGACGGCGCTGGCATAGAGGAGTTTCATGGATGAAGCCTCGGTTGGTTAATCCTGCTTCCTACCTGACAAGGTTATCCGAGAATATGCAAGGCCAGGGCCGTGCGGCGCGCTCAACTGGCGCCGGAGGGCTTTGAATGATAAGGCTTTCCGGCTTCTCGATCGGCCTAACCCTGTGAACAAGCTTTCAAAATTCCTGGTTCAGCGCGCCGCCGCGCTCCTGGAGGGCGGCCGGTTGGTCGAGGCGTTGGCGCCTCTGCGGGCGGCGGTTTTCTTCGGCGGCGGGGATCTGCATCGCCAGGCTTCGGTCTGGCTCGCCTGGCGTTGGGCGGATCGGGCTGAGGCCGACTTTCAAGCGGGCCGGCGCGAGGACGCCCTGCGCTTCGCCAGCCTGTCCTGCGTCGCGGCCGACAATGTGAAGGCGTTCTACTTCCTTTGCCGCCTGTTCGAGGGGGACGATCCGGAGGCGGTCGCCGCCTTTGCCGCGCGCATCGAGGCGGAGGCCGCTCCCGCCGATCAGGCGTTGCGGCTGGAGGCGGCGCGCCTGCGCCGAGAGGCGTCGCGCGATCCGCGAATCGAGGCGGCCCCGGCGCGCGCGATGGCGGCGGCGCGCCTGTCGCTGATGCGCGCCGATCTTGACGCCGCGCTCTCCGGCGACCGGCTGGCGGAGGCGGAGGGGCTGTTCGCCGCGCTCGCCAGCCTCGCCCCGCAGGATTCTGAGACGCAGCGGCTGCAGGGATATTTCGACCAGCGTCGACGCGAAGCCTACTACGCGGCGCTTACGGCGGGCGATGCGGAGGAAGCCTTCGCCCATCTCGCCCTGCTGGTCGCGCTCACCGAGGAAAGCAGCGCCTTCGACAAGCTGATCGAGGAAGCGTTCGGCCATGGCGACATGGCCTTGGTCGAAAGCCTCGCCGAGCGGCGGCTGACCTTGTGCGATCCAGAGTCCGCGGAAGGATGCGGCGTGGATCTGCGTCGGCGGATCGCGCGGCTGCGCCTGGACGGGATGGCCCCGGCGGAGGCCGAGCGGGAGGCCCGCCGCGCGGCGGCGGCGGCGTCTTCGGCGATCCTCGACGCGCGGCCGGACGACAGCCGACTGCGCTATTTCCGTTTCAGCTGCTTGCTGAGCTTGCAGCGGTATCGTGAGGCGATCGAGGATCTCCGGCGTCTGATCGCGGGGGCGCAAAGCGCGCCGGAGAGCGATCCGGAGTTTGCGCGATTGCTCGCGATGCAGGCGCTCTATCTCTTGAAAAGCGTGCGCTATCCAGAGACGGCCTGGGCTGTTCGGCAGGTCATGCGCGATCCGCCGACCGAGCCGCGCGCCCTGTTCGATCTCTACGGCTATCTGATCGACGCCTCCGCGGTTCAGGCCGCGCGCGAGATCGCCCGACGACTGACGTCGACCAATCCCGTCTTCGGCGTGTTCGAGCTGATGCAGGCGTTCGTCGCCGATCTCGACCGCGCGCCGGCCGCCCTGTTCGGCCGGGATCCGTCCGGCAAGCGGCTGATCTATGTCAGCCAGGTCTGCTGGGGCGCGAAATATGTCGCGTTGATGGAGACCAGCCTCGCCAGCCTGCTGGCGCCCGGTAATCTCCCGGCGCTCGCAGCTCAAGCCGATCTTGTGCTGGAGCTGGTTACCGGGGCCGCCGACGTTCCAGCCGTGATCTCCTCCCCGGCTCTGCGGCGATTGTCGGCGATCTGCCAGATCCGCGTGATCGCCCTGCCGGACCATCCGGACTTCTTCGACTGGGCGAAGCAATTGCCCTACGTCGTTTTCGGCCATGCGTCGCATCTCACGATCCTGCGCGCCCGACGCGACGGCGCCGATCTGCTCTGCCTGAACCCGGACGTGATCTACGCCGACGGATCCTACGCCTCGGTCGCCGCGCGTCTCACGGACCAGCCGCGCGCCCTGTTCAGCGACGGGCTCAACGCGGCGATGACTCCCGTTCTGGCGGGGCTCGCGGATCATTGGCGCGACGGCGCCTTGGTCGTCGAGCCGCGCCGTCTCTGCGCCCTAGCCGGCCGCCATCTGCAGCAGCGCACGACCGAATGTTTCTATGACCCGCAGGCCGAGGGCGCGCGCAATTACCCGACCCGCGTGGTGTTCCGCAAGCCGTTCGGCCTGCGGCTCCACGCCTTCTACCAGGGCCCGGTCTATGTCTCCAACGCGGCGCTCCGCCTGTTCGAACCGGCGCATTTCGGCACCTCCGACGGCGGCTTCGCCGAGGAGCTGCTGGATTATCTGCGGGACGACGAGCTTGAGCAGTTTCCCGACAGCGACGCCTATCTGGCGGTGGAGCTGAACGACGCGGTCGGTCAGGTCTATCCGCGCGCGGACAAGCCGCTGCTCGACTGCGTGACCGAGCTGTTCCTGCATTATTCCGGCAGCGTGCGGCGCTATCAGATCTTCCGGCGCGGGGTCGATTACTTCATGCCGGGCGAGCTGGACGCCCCGCTGATCGACGACGCGACCGAACAGGAATTCCTCAGCGCGCTGCAAGACCGCGTCGATCGCCACCCCGTCTTCGCCGAACTGGGCGCCGAGCGGGAGCGGATCCGGCCCAGGCGGTGAACGCGGCGTTAAACTCAAATCAAAGTCGTCATCGCGAGCGCAGCGTGGCGATCCATGTCAGAGAGCGATCGCCGTCAGCCATGGATCGCCGCGCCTTCGGCTCGCTATGACGAAATTGGTTTTTTGATTCAAGAGCTTGCCTCACCCTGAGCTTGTCGAAGGGGCGCGTGTGGGAAGCGGCGGCGAGTTTGCTCGGACCCTTCGACGTTGCTCAGGGTGAGGGAGTTTGTGGTAGGCGACCGCGAGTGAGTTGATGACGGGAAGCAGCGATTAAGCCAGCCCGCCCTGCTTCAGCACGAAATCCGCCACTTCCGGCACGCCCTTCAGCTCCTTCAGATTGCTGAACAGGAAGGGCCGGTCGCCGCGCATCTTGCGGGCGTCGCGGTCCATCACGCCGAGGTCCGCGCCGACCAGCGGGGCGAGGTCGATCTTGTTGATGATCAGAAGATCCGAGCGGGTGATGCCCGGCCCGCCCTTGCGCGGGATCTTGTCGCCGGCGGAGACGTCGATCACATAGAGCGTCACGTCCGCCAGCTCCGGGCTGAAGGTGGCGGCCAGATTGTCGCCGCCGCTTTCGATGAACAGCACGTCCAGGTCCGGGAAGCGGGCGTTCATCTTGTCGACCGCGACCAGATTGATCGAGGCGTCCTCGCGGATCGCGGTGTGCGGGCAGCCGCCGGTCTCAACGCCCATGATCCGATCCGGGGTCAGCGAGCCGGCGCGGGTCAGGAAATCCGCGTCCTCGCGGGTGTAGATGTCGTTGGTGATGACGGCGACCTGGATGCGGTCGCGCAGATGCTTGCACAGCCGATCCACCAGGGCGGTCTTGCCGGAGCCGACCGGCCCGCCGATGCCAACCCGGAGCGGTCCATTGCGCGTTGCGGTCATGATCGAAACAGCCTCGTATATTGGGTTTCATGCGTGATGGAGAACAGGTCCAGGCCCGGCGCCGCCGCGCCGACCTGATCCAGATCGCTGACGGCCAAACCCGCGTCGACCGCCGCCGTCACCGCCGGCTCCAGCTTGGCCAGCGCGATCTGCGCCGCCGTCTGGCCCAGCGGGATCGCCCGTAGCCCGGCCGAGACCAAGTTTGCGACAAAGCCGGTGAGATAGCCATGCAGCGCGACGCGCAGCGGGATCGCATGGGCGACGGCGTTGACCGCGACGGCCACCGGCAAGGCGGCCTCGCCGCCGCGCTCCACCGTGAAGCGGGACAGCGCCGGCGTGGGCCAGGCGGCGTTGCTGATCGCGAGAAAGGAGGCGCCCTGCTGGCTTGATTCCAGCGCCAATTCTTCCGTGCCGCGCCAGACCTCCGCGCTGTCCGCGATCTGGTTGAGCGCCTCTGCGTCGCCGGCTTCCGCCGCGCGATAGGCCATGGCGAACAGCGCGGCGTCGATCGCGCCGGCACCGCCCAGCAGCACGGTCTCCACCCAATCCGCCAGGTCGGCGGCGTCGCGCAGGCGCTTCGCCTCCACCGCCGCCTCGATTCCGTGGCTGTAGCTGAAGCCGCCGATCGGATAGGAAGGCGACATCCACAGCAGCATCCGATAGAGCGCGGCCTCAGTGGTCATGGGCGTGGCCGTGATCATGGTGGTCGTGGTCGTCATGATCATGATGGTGGTGGTGATGCCCGCCCGGCGCGTAGGCGCCGCCTTCGGGTTGGAAGGGCGCCTGCACGGATTCGACCTTGGCCCCCAGCCCGACCAGCATTTCCGCGATCACGGAATCTGTCTGAATCAAAAGGCGGTCCATGTCCAACTGCACCGGCAAATGGCGGTTGCCCAAATGATAGGCGCAGCGCATCAGCAGCGCCGGAGTGGCGGCGGTCACCGCGATCAAGGATTCGTCGGCCGCGCGAACGGCGATCAACCCGCCCGACTCCAGCCTCAGGGCGTCGCCGGCCGCCAGCTGTTCGGCGCGCGGCAGATCCAGCATGAACTCCATCCCGCCGTCGCTCCTGAAGCGGCGGCGGCGGTGATGACGTTCGTGATAGGGCAGGGTCACGCTGTCGGCGGGGCGCTCCGCCCAGCCGCCCGCCGGCAGTCGTTCGGTCGCGCGGGGGAGAATCAAAACAGGAAGTAGCGCTGGGCCATCGGCAGGATCTCGGCCGGGGCGCAGGTCAGCAGTTCGCCATTGGCGCGCACTTCATAGGTTTCCGGGTCGACCTGAATGTCCGGCGTCTCGCCGTTCAGAACCATGTCCGACTTGCGGAGACCGCCGCGCACGTTGTTGACCGCGATCAGCGGCCGGCTCAACCCGAACCGTCCGGCGATGTCCGCGTCGATGCCGGCCTGGCTGACGAAGGTCACGCTGCTCATCAGCCCGTTGCGGCCGAAGGCGCCGAACATCGGGCGGTAATGCACGGGCTGCGGCGTAGGGATCGAGGCGTTGGGGTCGCCCATGGGGGCGGCCGCGATCGTGCCGCATTTCAGGATCATGTCCGGCTTCACGCCGAAGAAGGCGGGCGACCAGATCACCAGATCGGCCAGCTTGCCGACCGCGACCGAGCCGACATGGGCCGAAATGCCCTGCGCGATGGCGGGATTGATCGTGTATTTCGCGATGTAGCGGCGGACGCGGAAATTGTCGTTGTCCCCGGTCTCCTGGGGCAGGCGGCCGCGCTGCTTGCGCATCTTGTCGGCGGTCTGCCAGGTCCGGATGATCACCTCGCCGACCCGGCCCATGGCCTGGCTGTCGGACGACATCATCGAGAACACGCCCATGTCGTGCAGCACGTCCTCAGCGGCGATCGTCTCCTTGCGGATGCGGCTTTCGGCGAAGGCGACATCCTCCGGGATCCGGGAATCCAGGTGATGGCAGACCATCAGCATGTCGAGATGCTCATCCACCGTGTTCACGGTGTAGGGCATGGTCGGGTTGGTGGAGGAGGGCAGCACGTTTGGCAGGCCGGCGATGCGGATGATGTCCGGCGCATGGCCGCCGCCGGCGCCTTCGGTGTGGAAGGCGCAGATCGTGCGGCCTTTCATGGCGGCGATCGTGTCCTCCACGAAGCCCGCCTCGTTCAGCGTGTCGGTGTGGATGGTCACCTGGATGTCGAAATCATCGGCCACCGACAGGCAATTGTCGATCGTGGCCGGGGTCGTGCCCCAATCCTCATGCAGCTTCAGGCCGTAGGCCCCGGCGCGGATCTGTTCGATCAGGGCGGCCGGCGTTGCGGCGTTGCCCTTGCCCTGGAAGCCCAGATTCATCGGGAAGCTTTCCGACGCCTGCAGCATCCGCATCATATGCCAGGGGCCCGGCGTGCAGGTGGTGGCGCTGGTGCCGGCCGCCGGCCCGGTGCCGCCGCCCAGCATCGTGGTGATCCCGGAATAGAGCGCCTCGTCGATCTGCTGCGGGCAGATGAAGTGGATGTGAGTGTCGATCCCGCCGGCGGTGACGATCTTGCCTTCGCCCGCGATCACCTCCGTGCCCGGCCCGATGATGATGGTGACGCCCGGCTGGGTGTCCGGATTGCCGGCCTTGCCGATCGCGAAGATTCGGCCTTCCTTCAGGCCGATGTCGGCCTTCCAGATCCCGGAGGCGTCGATGATCAGGGCGTTGGTGATGACGGTGTCGACCGCGCCGTCGGCGTTGGTCACCTGGCTTTGCGCCATTCCGTCGCGGATCACCTTGCCGCCGCCGAACTTCACTTCTTCGCCGTAGATCGTCAGGTCGCGCTCGACCTCCACGATCAGGTCGGTGTCCGCCAGTCGGACGCGGTCCCCAGTGGTGGGGCCATACATGCCGGCGTAGGCGGCGCGGGTGATCCGGGCCATGCGTGTTATCCTTCCAGCTTGCCGGCGATCTTGCCTTGGAATCCATGGACGATCCGGCTCCCGCCATAGGGAACCAGCGTGACTTTGCGGGTCTGGCCCGGCTCGAACCGGACGGCGGTGCCGGCGGCGACGTCCAGCCGCTTGCCTCGAGCGGCCGCGCGGTCGAAGCGCAGGGCGTCATTGGTCTCGAAGAAATGGAAATGGCTGCCGACCTGGATCGGCCGGTCGCCGGTGTTGGCGACTTCCAGCTCGGTTTTGGGCAGGCCCGCGTTCAGCTCGATCTCGCCGGGCGCGGCCAGGATTTCACCGGGAATCATCGCGCGCTCCTCAGCGGATCGGTTCATGGACCGTCACCAGCTTGGTGCCGTCCGGGAAGGTGGCTTCCACCTGGATGTCGTGGATCATCTCCGCCACCCCCTCCATCACCTGCGCGCGGGTGATGACCGAGGCGCCGTCGCGCATCAGCTCGGAGACGCTGCGACCGTCGCGCGCGCCTTCGACGACGAAATCGGTGATCAGGGCGATCGCTTCGGGGTGATTCAGCTTCACCCCCCGCTCCAGCCGGCGGCGCGCCACTTGGGCGGCCATGGCCACCAGCAGCTTGTCTTTTTCGCGCGGGGTCAGATGCATCGGTCATCCATCATCAAGTCAGGCGGCGTTCGCGCCGTGGATCAAGCACTAGCTATGCCAAACGCGGGGCAGGTCCGCCGTCAAGCCCGCATGACGGCGCTCGGCCAGGATCGCCGCGATCATCGCCCGCCGCACCGCCTGCGCGCCGCCCAGAAACCTGACGATGACGACTCCGTCCAGCAAGGTGACGCCGGCCCGGCAACCGGCCCCCGCCAACGCCTCCCGCAGAACGTCGCGCAGATCGACGTTCGCCTGCGATCCCTGGCCGATCCACAGGCCCGCCGATTCCGCGCCGTCATAGCCATAGCGATGATCCAGCAGGGCGAGCTTCGGGCCCTCCAGCCGGGTGGCGTCGATCCAGATCGGCGCGCCGTCCTGGCGCAGGATCCAGCGGTCGGCGAACAGGCCGCGGCGGAACTTCTCTTCGCGCGCGATTCGGCCGAAGACCACCATGTCGCTCATGGTCAGCCACGCGTCTGAGGCGACGTCGACGCTGATCCGACGGTCAAGCCGCGCGCCGTCAAACAGAATGGTCTCCTGCGGCAGCCAATCCAGCCGGGCGCCGGACGCAACGGTCAGCTGCGTCGCCACCCTCGCCGGCGTCTCGCCGCGGGCGCGATAAATCTTCTCCGCCGCCTGCGCCGCGACGCGGACCTGACTGCGCGCCTCCGCCAGGCAGGTCAGATCAATCCGATCGCCGTCCGCGATTCCGCCGGAAGTGGTGATCAACACCGCTTCCGGCGGCATGCCCGGCTCGGCGAGCGGAAACAGGGCGCGCGCCGGCGCATGTTGGTCGAGATGGCCGAGACGGGTGGCGCCGTCCGCGCCCACCTTGAAGCGGAGATGCAGCCAGCCGGTTCCGCGCTCCAAACTTATCAAGTCTTGATGCGTCGCTTTCATGAAATTCCGCTTAGCACGACGCGGGCCGATTGGAATGGCTGGACTCTCCTCGCGGGCCGCTTATTCTGTTTTTGTTATGCTCAAACCTGTCCCGACCGCTGCAAAGCCTGCTGATTTACAGGTCGGCGCAGCTGAACCCGACCTGCAGGCGATGATTTCGGCCGCTGTGCAAGACGCCGTGCGCGCGCAGCTTTCTCCGATCGTCGGAGAGTTGCGCAGCTTCGTCGATCGTCGCTTCGACGAGGTGAGCTCGGAACTGCACGCCGTGCTGGAGTTCTTTGATCTTTCGGAGAACAAGGTGCAGGAGCAGTTGGGCGCGATGCGCGCCGAGCTGGCGCAGGTCGTCAACAATGATCCTTCCTCGCATGAAGTGAACTCCGGCATCGAGCTGGAGGCGGTGATCCGCATCACGGAGGCGGCCGCCAATAAGATCATGGAGGCGGCGGAGGCCATCGTGCAGCGTCTCGACCAGCAGCCGGACGGCGCGGGCGAGGCCAGCGGCGCCATCCGCCAGCAGCTCAACGCCATCTTCGAGGCCTGCGCCTTCCAGGACCTGACCGGCCAGCGCGTGCGCCGCGCGATCGATCGTCTGGCCCGGATCGAAGGCCGTCTGCACTTCGTCGCTCAACAGCTCGATAATGGCGCGGCGGAGCCCGCCGCGCTCGAGCCCGGCGCCCCGCTCGGCGGCGAAATCCGCCAGGACGCGGTCGACGCTCTGCTGCGGGAGTAAATTTCCGCGATCCCCGCTTGCGTCCTCCGCCGGCCTTCGCTATATCAACGCCCTCCTAAGCACCCGTAGCTCAATTGGATAGAGCACCAGACTACGAATCTGGGGGTTGGAAGTTCGAGTCTTTCCGGGTGCGCCATTTCCCTTGAATTTTTCATCGCCGCCGCTGGACCTTCGGGCGCTGACGCCGCTTGCTCCTAAGCCCGCCGCTTGAAGCAATAGGCCGCGTGGTCGTCGACCAGCCCCACCGCCTGCATCCAGGCGTAGACGATGACCGGCCCCACGAACTTGAAGCCGCGCGCCTTCAGGGCCTTTGACAGTTTCTCGGACAGGTCGGTCTTGGCCGGCAGGGCGATCCCGTCGCCCTTCACTGGCGCGCCGCCCACCATGCCCCAGGCGAACTCCGCGAAGTCTTCGCCCTTGTCGCGCATGCGCAGAAAGGCTTGCGCGCCGCCGATCGTGGCCAGGATTTTCGCGCGGGCGCGGATGATGCCGGGGTCCTGCATCAACCGCTCGACGTCGGCTTCGTCGAATTTGGCGACGATCTCCGGATCGAAGCCTTTGAAGGCGGCGCGGAAGCCCTCGCGCCGGATCAGGATCGTGCGCCAGGACAAGCCGGCCTGGAATCCTTCCAGCATCAGGGTCTCCCACAGCAGGCGGGAGTCGCGCACGGGATCGCCCCATTCGGAATCATGATACTCCGCCATCAGGGCCTCCTTGTCGGCCCAGGCGCAGCGGCGCTGATCGCCCATGTCAGGCGATGCCGGCGTCGAACGCGATCAGCAGCGACAGGCCGGTCGGCCAGGCGCCCAGGCCGCTGGCGGAATTGATGTGCCCGAGCGGTCCGACCTCGATGATCGAGCTGCGCCAGGACGCCGCCAAGCCGCGCGCGTAATCGGCCGACCCGTAGGGATCGTCCGAGCTTGCGATCATCAGGGCCGGGAAGGGCAGGGGCGTCAAAGGCGGATTCATGAAGCCGGCCGCCAGCTTCGCCGGAAAGGCCGGCCCGTTCGGATCGGGCGGCGCCACCAGAAAGGCGCCGGCGATCGGCTTGCGCGGCGTCGCCGCCCAATGCGCGATCATCAGACAGGCGAGGCTGTGCGCCACCAGAATCGGCGGCTCCTTCGCCGCCTCGACCGCGCGATCCAGCGCGGCCATCCAGTCGTCGAGATCAGGTTCGAGCCAGGAGCTGGGGGAGAAGCGCCGAATTTCCGGCTCCGAAATCTCCCACAAGGTTTGCCAATGTTCAGGCCCAGAGCCGCCAATGCCCGGCAGCGTGATCTTCTCGCGCATTATCGTTCCTCGTATTGGCGCGTAACAGTATGAAAAAATTGATCGTTTTCTAATTCTAAAGATTCGATCCGCCAGGAAAACGATCTAGCGGCGCGCCACGACAACCAGATAACGGCAAGAATCGACGCCGTCATTGCGAAAAACGCAATCGACGGGCGGTCCTAGCGACAAACAATCGCCGGGGCCGAGAATATGGGTCACGCCGCCCTCGACGAAGGTAAGCTCCCCGCTCTGCGCCCAGATCATCTGGCGAATGAAGGCGTAGGAGGAGGCGGGATAGGCGATCGCCTGGCCCGGCGGCAGCTCCACATGCACCAGATCGATCGGACTGTCGCAGGCTGGCGAGACCTGCCGGCGCAGATAGCCGGTGCCCGGATCGCGCCAGATCTCCTGCTCCGCCCAGCGGCGAATCCGCTGCTCCTGCGCTTCGGGCGGCGC
The DNA here is from genome assembly GCA_049240905.1 of Elsteraceae bacterium. GTDB lineage: Bacteria > Pseudomonadota > Alphaproteobacteria > Elsterales > Elsteraceae > JBMLRS01. Next base: position 6,864 of record JBMLRS010000343.1, on the reverse strand, counting down.
CAGCAGATCGGAGATGGTGAGGCCGAAAGCGCCGGAGATCTTGCCTAGCAAGGCGGCGGTCGGGCTCGACTCGCCACGCTCGATCCGGCTCAACATCGCCTTCGAGACCTGCGCGCGCTCCGCCAGATCCGCCAGCGACCAGCCACGCGCCTCCCGCTCCGACTTGAGCCGAAACGCTATGGATTCCGTGGGGTCGTTCGAGATAGTTGACATAAATCCAATATATGAGACGATGCGGCGCACTTCAAGCCAGGGATTCTCCATGCTGATTCGTGACGCGACCCTCGACGACATGCCCGGCCTGCTGGCGATCTATAACGAGGTCATCCGCAGCTCGACCGCCGTCTATCTCTACGACCCGGTCACGCTCGACAGCCGGATCGAGTGGCTGAACGGGCGCCGCGCGCAGGGCTTCCCGGTGCTGGTCGCCGTCGACGGAGATCGGGTCTTGGGCTTCGCGTCCTTCGGCGACTGGCGGCCCTCGACCGGCTATCTCCACACGGTCGAGCATTCCGTGCATGTCGCGGCGGACCAGCGCGGCAAGGGCGTGGGCCGGGCTTTGATGCTGCCCTTGTTCGACCGGGCGCGGGCGATGAACAAGCACGTGATGATCGGCGGGATCGACGCCGACAACGCGCCCTCCATCGCCTTTCACCGCCGCCTGGGCTTTGAGCAGGTCTCGCATTTTCGTGAAGTCGGGCGAAAGTTCGGCCGCTGGCTGGATCTCGCGCAGATGCAGAAATTCCTGGACGAACCTGGCTCGGCGCGCGCGCCATGAACCAGACCGCGATCCTTCTGACCATTCTGGGCGGCTGCGCCATCGCCGTGCAGAACGCCGTGATGGTGGCGATGACCGGCCGCGGCTTGGCCCTGACCGCGGCGCTGCTGGTGAACTCCACCGTCGGCATCACGCTGCTGGCGGTGATCGAATATTCCCGTCTGGGGCCAAGTTTCGCGGGGGAGATCATCCGCCGCGTGGAGTGGTGGTTCGTGCTGCCCGGCCTTCTGGGCACGCTCTATGTTTTCGCGAGCCTGTATGGCTATCGCCACCAGGGCGCGGCGACGACGATCGCGCTGATCGTCGCCTCCCAATTGGCCGCCGGGCTCGCCTTGGACGCCTTCGGCTTTCGCGGCGAGGCGATCCCGGTGACGACCGAACGCCTGATCGGCATCGCCTTGCTTTTCGTCGGCGCGGCCCTGGTGATGCGGCGCGCGTGATCGCAATGGGTTGCTAATTCGCGATTTCGATCCTACTTCAGCGTGCCTCGAGCGGTTTTTGATTATTTGGCGGGCAGAGGCGGTGAAAACGAAGGCGACGCGCCGAGAATGGATCGGTTTGGGCGTGATCGCCCTGCCTTGCATGATCTATTCGATGGATCTGACCGTGCTGAACCTCGCCGTGCCGACATTGGCGCGGGAAATGCGCCCGTCCGCGAGCCAGCTCCTGTGGATCATCGACATCTACGGCTTCATGGTCGCGGGCTTCCTGATGACCATGGGGACCCTCGGCGACCGCATCGGCCGCCGTAAGCTGTTGATGATCGGCGCGGCGGCTTTCGGGGCCGCCTCCGCCGTGGCCGCTTTCTCCGCCACGGTTGAGATGCTGATCTTGATGCGCGCGGTTCTGGGCGTGGCCGGGGCCTGCCTCGCGCCGTCGACCCTGTCGCTGATCACGGTGATGTTCAAGGACGAGCGGGAGCGCACGGTCGCGATCTCGATATGGATCGCCAGCTTCTCGGGCGGGGCGATCATCGGGCCGGTGGTCGGCGGGGTGCTGATCGATCATTTCTGGTGGGGATCGGTCTTCCTGATCGCGATCCCGCCGATGGCGCTTTTGCTCGCGATCGGGCCGAAGCTTTTGCCTGAATACAAGGCCCCGGACGCCGGTCGGCTGGATTTCGCCAGCGCGCTGCTCTCCCTGGCGGCGGTCCTGACGGTCATCTATGGCGTGAAGCAGGCCGCCGAATATGGGCTGAGCCTGGTCAATGGACTGAGCATGGCCGCGGGCCTGGGCCTGGCGCTGATCTTCGTGCGTCGACAACGCCGGCTCGCCGATCCGATGGTGGACATGACCCTGTTCCGGATCCCGGCCTTCAGCGCCTCCCTGGCGATCAATCTCGTCGGCGTGATGTTCATGTTCGGCTGCCACATCTTTCTGGCGCAGTATTTCCAGCTGGTCGCGGGGTTGTCTCCGCTGGAGGCGGGTCTTTGGTCTCTGCCGTCGGCCGTGGTCTTCACTTTCGCGTCCTTCCTCACTCCGCCGCTGGCGGACCGGATCCGGCCCTCTCGCCTGATCGCCGGCGGCATGATCCTCGCCGCCGCCGGCTTCGTCTGGCTTGCCCTTTCATCCGGCCTGCTGGAGATCGTCGCCGCCTCGGTGGTGTTCTCCGTCGGCTTCACGCCGGTGATCACCTTGACCACGGGGCTGATCGTCGGCGCGGCGCCGCCCGAGCGCGCGGGCGCCGCGTCGGCCATGTCCGAGACCAGCGTTGAGTTGGGCGGCGCCTTGGGCATCGCGCTCCTCGGCAGCGTCGGGGCCGCCCTCTACCGCGCGCACATGACCGGCAGCGCCCTGCCAGGCCTCAGCGCGGAGCAGGCCGCCTCCTCCCGCGCCACTTTGGGCGGCGCGCTCGCCGCGGCGGCGGAGCTGCCCCCAGACCAGGCGGACGCGTTGATGAGCGCCGCCCGCGAAGGCTTCATGACCGGGCTGCACGTCGTCTCCATCATCGCGCTGGTTGGCATGTTGTTCTGCGCCTTCCTGTCGCTCGCCAAGCTCCGCGACCTGCGCCCGGCGGGGCATTGAGCTTTCGCTAGCTTTGCCCGATCCTTCCAATCGCGTTCCCTTCCGATTGGCGCTCCCGATGCAGCTTGATTCCTATGGCCTCCCTCTCGCCACTCAGTCCGCCGCCGCGCGCAACGCCTATGTCGAGGGCTGTCGGTTATTCCTGACGCTCTATCCCGGCGCGGTGGAGGCGTTCGGGCGCGCGATCGAGGCCGATCCCGGCTTTGTCCTGGCCCATGTCGGCCTCTCGCGCGCTCATTTGCTGACGGGTGATGGGTCGGCCTCGAAGGCCGCGCTGGCGCAGGCTGAGGCGTTGGCCCAGGACTCGGGGGAGCGCGAGCGCGGCCAGATCGCGATCTTCAAGCTGATCGCCGCCGCCCAATCCGACGCGGCGTTGAGCGCCGTGAAGGGACATCTCGCCCGCTGGCCGCGCGACGTGCTGATCGCGGGCGCCGCCGCTGGTCAATTGGGGTTGATCGCGCTGTCCGGCAGGATGGGCCGGGTTCAGGAGCTGGCGGATTTCCTGACCGACCTCGCCCCGCATTACCAAGAGGATTGGTGGTTCGACGCGCAGTACGGCATGGCGCTGTCGGAAGCCGGCCAGCAGGCGCGCGGCCGTCCCTATATTGAGCGCTCGCTGGAGCGCCAGCCGGCGAACGCCATCGCCGCCCATAGCCTCGCCCATCTCTGCTACGAGGAAGGCGCGCATGACGCCGCGATCGCGTTTCTTGAAACCTGGATGCCGGCCTATCCGGCGGCTGGGGCGCTGCACGGCCATTTATGCTGGCATCTGGCGCTGAGCCTGCTGCAGAAAGGCCGGATCGAGGAAGCCTTCGCGCTCTATTCCAGCGCTTTCGGCGCGGTCGACTACCAAGGCCCCGCGATCTACAAGCTGTCCGACGCCGCCGCCTTCCTCTGGCGGGCCGAGCTGATCGGCCGCCCGCGCGACCATGAGAAATGGCGCGACCTGATCGCGCTCGCCCGCCGCAGCTTTCCCAAGCCGTCCTTCCCTTTCGCGGATTGGCATATCGCCCTGTCGGAGACCGTGGCGAATGATTCCTCCAGCGCCGAGCGTCTCGCCCAATTGTCGGCTCTGGCGGAAACCGGCTATGTCGCCGGCTCCGCCGTGCTGCGGGTGGCGGAAGGGCTGGCGGCCTATGATCGGGGGGATATCGTCGGGTCGATCGCGGCGCTGGAGCGGGCGATGGGGGAGCGTCCGCGCCTTGGCGGCAGCTCCGCGCAGACCGATCTGGTCGAATTCACGCTGATGCGCGCCTATCGCGCCGCCGGCCGGGCGGCTGAGGCCGCGTCCCTGGCCGCCGCGCGACGGCCAGGGCCCAGCCCCGTGTTGGCGGCCGGCTTCTAGTAGCGCTTGTAGGGCAGGAACTTGCCGGTCATGGAGATCTTCACGCGGTCGCCCTTCGGGTCGGGCAGACGCTCCATGGTCATGTCGAAATCGATCGCGGACATGATGCCGTCGCCGAATTCCTCGTGGATCAGGTCCTTCCAGGTCGTCCCATAGACCGAGACCAGCTCGTAGAAGCGGTAGATCAGCGGATCGGTGGGAACGGCGGTGGGCAGCGAGCCGCGATAGGGGATCTCCATCAGCAGCTCCTTTTCCTCCGGCGACAGGCCCAGGCATTTCGCCGCCTTCTCCGCCTGATCCTCCAGCATCGACATCTGGCCGAGCAGCGCGCAGGTCGTCCACACCGTGGACATGCCCACGGCTTCGGCGATCTGCGCCCAGCTGAGGTTCTTCGCCTTCTTGATCTTCTTGATCTTCAGCCCGAGGGCGGTCTTCGCGTCGTTCATCACTGTTCCTCCGGAAGGGTTAGGCCGAAAGGCCGGGTTCGACGACGGGGGGATGGCGCGGGTCATAGCCCTCCGCCCCCTGCCCGTTCGCCAGCTTGGCCGAGCGTTCGACCAGGAAATCGATCACGTGATTTCGGATGCCGTAATAGTGCGGGTGATGGTGCAGCCCATGGCGGTTGCGGTCGCGCGGCAGGGTGTTCTTCACGATCTCCGCGATCCGCGCGCGCGGGCCGTTGGTCATCAGCAGGATGCGGTCGGCCAGCAGGATCGCTTCGTCCACATCGTGGGTGATCATGAACACGGTCTGCTGCGTGGTGCGGCAGAGCTGCGCCACTTCATCCTGCAGCAGGCCGCGGGTCAGCGCGTCGAGGGCGGAGAACGGCTCGTCCATCAGCAGCATGCGCGGTTCGATCGCCAGCGCCCGGGCGATGCCGACGCGCTGCTTCATGCCGCCTGAGAGCTGCGCCGGCTTCTTGTCCTCCGATCCGGTCAAGCCGACCAGATCGACATAGCGCTGGGCGTGGGCGCGCACCTTGGCGCGGTCCCAGTCGCGCCATTTCGAGGACACCGCGAAGGCGATGTTGCCGATCACGCTCATCCAGGGCAGCAGGGCGTTGCCCTGGAAGATCACCGCGCGGTCCAGCGAGGGGCCGACCACCTCCTTGCCGTCCAGCAGAACCGCGCCGGCGTCGGCCTGATCGAGCCCGGCCAGGATGTTGAGGATCGTGGTCTTGCCGCAGCCGGAATGTCCGATCAGGCAGACGAACTCGCCGCGCCGGATCGGCATATAGACGTTCTCGAACACGATCTGGTCCGGGCCGCCGGAAGCGCTGGGATAGCGCCGGGAGATGCCCTCGACGCCGATCAGGGGACGTTCGGACATCGGCCTACTCCCGATAGGAGACGGCCTGGGCGAGCCCGGCCAGCATCTGATCCAGCGCCATCCCCACCAGACCGATCAGCAGGATCGCGGTCAGGATGTCGGTGATCGACAGGTTGTTCCACTGGTTCCAGACGAAATAACCGATGCCGGTGCCGCCCACGAGCATCTCCGCCGCCACGATCACCAGCCAGGCGATGCCGATGGAGATGCGCATGCCGGTCATGATCGTCGGCGCCGCCGCCGGCAGGATCACCAGGAAGGCGGTGCGCAAGGCGCCGACCTCCAGGGTCCGCGCCACGTTCAGCCATTCCCGCCGCACGCTGGCCACGCCGAAGGCGGTGTTGATCAGCATCGGCCAGATCGAGCAGATGAAGATCACGAAGATGGCCGACGTCGCGCTGTCCTTGATCGTGTAGAGCGCCAAGGGCATCCAGGCCAAGGGCGAGATCGGCCGCAGCACCTGGATGAAGGGATCCAGCGCGCGCCGCAGCAAGGGCGACATGCCGATCAGGAAGCCCAGCGGGATCGCCACGATCGCCGCCAGGACATAGCCCAGAAGCACCCGGCCCAACGAATAGGCAAGCTGGATGCCCAGCCCCATGTCGTTCGAGCCGCGCACATAGAACGGATCGGACAAATGCCGCCACAAGGTGGCCCCCACCGCAGCCGGGCCCGGCATCGGCGTCTGCTGGCCCACCTGGGCCGCGGCCCCGATCAGCTTGGCGTATTCCGGATCCATGCCGGGCGGCAGCTTGGGCGCCGACGGCAGCGCGGCGACATGCCACGCCGCCAGGAACAGCGCGAACAGCAACGCCGACAACAAGCCGGCGCGCAGGGCGGGCGACTTGGCCATCTCAGCTGCGCTTGATCGCGAAGCTCGCCAGATAGGCTTCAGGGTCCTTCCCATCATAGGCTTTGCCCATGATCGAGAAGCTGCGCTCGCTTGAGGCGGGCGGGGTCAGGCCCGCTTCCTTCATCAGCCGCTCCGCGTCCGCGGTCAGGAACACCTCCCGGGCGATCTGGGCGTAGTTCACGTCGCCCTTGATCTGGCCCCAACGCTTCATCTGGGTCAGGATCCAGGTCGCCATGCCCGGCCAGGGGAAGGGATCGAAGTCGATCCGGCGCGGATCGCGCTTCACCGAGCCCAGCCCGTCGGCGTAGGTGCCGGACAGCACCTGCTCCAGCACGATCTCCGGCTGGTTCAGATAGTTCTGTGGCGCGATGGCGGCGGCGACCTGCTTTCGGTTCTCGTCCTTCGAGGCGAAGCTGGCTGCCTCCACCAGCGCGCGCATCAGGGCGTGGAAGCTGTTCGGCGCGGTGGTGATGAATTCCCGGCTGGCGGCGAAGGCGCAGCAGGGATGGCCGTCCCACAGCTCCTTGGAGAGCA
>JBMLRS010000342.1:0-1450 GCA_049240905.1 Elsteraceae bacterium | reverse complement strand
GGTGACTTTGAATTGCGGGTGCGAGTCGCCGAAATCCGACACCGACGCCAACGTGCTGACCGGCGCGCTCTTGCGAATGTCGACATGGCAGTCCGAGCAGATCTGCTGGTCGCTGGCGTAGGCCAGCGCGCCGCGGGGACCCTGATGCTCTTTATGGCAATGGGCGCAGCGCTCATCGTCCAGCGCCTTCACCACGAACTGGCTGGCGTCGACATGGTGCCCGACGGAGCGATGGCAGTTCAGGCAGGCCCCGTCCTGGGTCATCACGAAGGCGGCCTGGTGGCAGGCGCCGCATTGACTCGCCAGCGGTTTGTGCGGGTTTGAGATCTCCCCTGAGTTCCAGGCGATGTCGAGAGCGGCTGGCCAAACTCTCGTGGGTTTAGGCGACGCCGGATCGATCGGGGTCGTGCCCGAGGTCATGAACTGAGCGATCGGCAGAACGAGGAAAAGCAGGAACGCCGCGGCGAAGCCGATCCAAGAGAGGCGTCGGCGGCTCAACAGACCGCCGCCCAGATTCATGCGAGCGGTGCGCAGCAAACGCTCGCCGTCGCCGTCGCTCGCGGTGGTCAACTCCACCGTCAGGGCGATCTTCACGTCGGGGTCGCCGCCCTCGGGCGGCTCGATCACGGCGATGGAGTATGGGCCGATGCCGATGGTGACGCCAGGCGTCAGCAGAACGGCCGCCGTCTGTCGGCCGTCCACCCAGAATTTGCGGTCGGCGTGACCGCGCAGCATCAAGCCTTCGGGCTCCTCCGCCAAAACGGCTTCAGTGAAGTTCACGCGCAGGTCTGGCAACGGCACGTCGCTGCCGGCGGAGCGGCCAAACACCAGCTTGTCGCCCTCGACCGCGACCTCTCGGCGGGTGACTCCGCCGTTGCTTCGGCGGTTCAGATAGAAGACTGCGAGATGCACGAGCGATGGCCTACCAATAGAAGAAGACGGCGACGATGTGAGCGATCAGCGCCGCGAGCAGCGTGAAAGACAGGGGGACATGGAAGAACAGCCAGATCTCCATCTTGGCCTTCAGCTGGATGTCACGGCGCAAGCGGCGGAGCAGTTGGTTCTTCTGGGTCAGCACGACCAGCAGCTTTCGGATGTCGCTCAACTGCTCCGGCGGCGCGAGGTTGGCGAGCCGATCGATCTCCTTCAGCGCCGCCGCAGTCGCGCAACGCGGATCGCGCCCGGAGAGTTGACGCCAAGCCGATCCGCCGATGCGCGTCTCCTCGATCGAACGAACCACCTGCGAGCTGATCGCTTCGCCCAGGTTGAGGGCGAGCCCGCGGGCCTCTCCGTCGATCACCACGATTTCGTTCAGCATCTTGGCGTTCGTGCTGCCGGCGCGGTTCACGGTGATCAACTGCGGATACCGCATGTAGACGTAGACGCCGTATATCCCGCTGCCGATCACCCCCAACATCAAGCCATAGGCCAGGGTGTGCACGTTCAAGCC
>JBMLRS010000341.1:0-2376 GCA_049240905.1 Elsteraceae bacterium | reverse complement strand
CGTCCACGATACGCCAGAATTCGGCCTCCACCTCGTCCTCATTGACGTCCTGAGCGAAGGCTTCCGTCTTCACGCCAGTCTTCAACGCGCGGGCGAGCGCGGCGGGGCCATAGTAGGCGACATGGATCTGGCCGGCGCGCTGGCCTTCGATGACCGCGGCGTAGTCGTTGGCGACGCGCAGCTTCACCGGCACGCCCAGCTCCTTCGACATATAGGCCATCATCGGGCCGAAGCGTTCGGTGACGCCGGTCGCGTTCTCAGCCGGGATCACGCTCCATTGAATCTCCTTGTATCTCGCTTTCCAGTCCTGCGCGTCGGCCGCGCCGCTCACGGCGAGGAGAGCGGCGGCGGCGAGGCCCAGTGTCACGCGGCGCGTGTAGGTCATCTGATGCTCCTGATGGTTGGTTGCCGTTAGGCGGGTTAAGCGGCGCTGGCGGTCACGCCGATCATCTCGGCCGGCAAGCGTTCTTCGGCGGGCAAAGCGGTGCCGGCGGTGTCCATCACCTCGCCGGCCTCCATGCCGTAGAGCTTGCGCGCCATATCGTTGGTGAGGGCCTCAGGCGCGCCGTCGAACACAACCCGGCCCTGGGCCATGCCGATCAGCCGGTCGCAGTAGCCGCGCGCGGTGTCGAGCGAATGGAGATTGGTGATCACAGTGATGCCGAACTGCTTGTTGATGCGAAGCAGCGCGTCCATGACAATTTTCGAGTTGCGCGGGTCGAGCGAGGCGATCGGCTCGTCAGCCAGCACCAGCTCCGGCTCCTGCACCAACGCGCGGCAGATCGCGACGCGCTGCTGCTGGCCGCCGGACAAGCTTTCCGCGCGCTGACCGGCCAGTTCGACCATATCAAACATCGAGAGGGCCGAGACCGCGGCGAGCCGATCCTCGGGCCGCCAGATCTGCAGCAGCGTGCGCCAGTAGGGCGCCTGCGCGACCCGTCCAATCAGCACGTTGGTCATCACATCCAAGCGCGGGACGAGGTTGAATTGCTGGAACACCATGGCGCAGCGCGCGCGCCAAGCCAGCAGCTCGGCGCCCTTCAACGCGGAGACGTCGGTTCCGTTCAAACGGATGCTGCCCTCCGTTGGGTCGGTCAGACGGTTGATCAACCGAAGCAGGGTGGACTTGCCGGCGCCGGAACGCCCAATGACGCCGACCATTTGTCCGTCCGGGATTGACAGGGACACGTCATCGACGGCGGCGTAGGCGCCAAAGCGTTTCGTCAGCCCCTGGATTTGCAGCATTTACGACTCCCGTGCGGATCGGCGCATAAAGCCGCGCGTTCAAGTCGAGGGCATGTCACTTCGGTGACGAATTCATGTCACGGCGCAAGGCTGACGATGCGTCTCCGCCGTCACCTCAATTTATGCGCAATGCGATACTACAATATGCATAAATTACACTTGCTTTTGTTGAATTATTGGAATATACTCTTTTTTGTCTAGAATTTTTTAGCTATATGCGAACCATGTCCCAGGATGCGCAGACGAGGTTTGATCGCGAGGAGCCGGCGCCAGGCGGCGATCGACCGCATGGCCGCATCTTCCAGGACATCGCCATGCTCACCCTTTTGCGCCCCAGCGCGGACAGGATCGCGAAGACCTTGGGTCTTCATGCGAAGCGGCGCGCCTCCCTCGGCGAGGCGTTGGAAGGCCGCATGTTGGAGATCGGGGCCGGTCTCGCCGCCTTGTCGCTTGGTTTGGCGAAGCAATTCCCAACCGCTCGGTTCACCGCGATCGACAATGACAGCGGGGCCGCCGCTGTCGCGCGCCTGCATGTCGCCGCCAGCGGCTTCACGTCGCGCTTCTCTGTCCGTCTGCGCGACGTGATCCATGTCGACGAGCAGGCGGTCTACACCGCCGCCTGGTTGCCCGCCCCGTTCCTGTCGCGACAAGCGGCGAAGACCGCGCTGGACCGCCTGACCTTGGCCATTGCGCCGCGCGGCTTTCTGATCATAGGGAACGTCCTGCCGCTTGGCGACGACGCGGCGACCGCGGCGACCGGGGCCCGGCTGTTGCGCAGCGCCGGGCATGTCTGGCGCAGTGAGGAGTTGGCCGACATCCTGATCCCCAGAGGTTACCGCGAGATCGAGCGGGTGCCCTGCGCGGACGATCTGGAACTGAGCGTCGCGCGCCGCTCGTGACGTCGCGACCGAACACGCCAAGCCCCGTGAAATATTCCGTTGCACAGCTTATCTATGCTGTTTGATCTGCGCGCTGCATCCTACCGGGCAACCTTCACCCGATGATGGAGCTTCCATGTCGCGCCACCCTTCCGAGACCAGCGCCAGCGCATCGTCATCGAACATGCAGGATCCAGATGCGGCGCCGACGACGCTTGAGCCGCAGGGGCGCACCGCACGACGCCCACCGGCG
>JBMLRS010000340.1:0-4771 GCA_049240905.1 Elsteraceae bacterium | reverse complement strand
CAGTTCGGCGCGCATGTCCTTGCCGCCGATGAAGGGCGGGTTGCCGACGATGAAATCGGCCGTGGGCCAGTCCGGCCGGCGCGGGTTGGCGTAGCGGTAGATTTCGCGCGCCTCCCCGTCCGGCCCGGTCTTGGTCAGCGGCTTGCCGGCGGCGTCGCGCGCGAGATTTTTCTCCGCCGCCAGCACCGCGTTCTTCACCTCGATGTTGCGGAACGCCCTCAAGATCGGCTCCGACGGCAGGCCGGTCTGGGTGCGGACATGCCATTGCAGGTAGCCGATCCAGAGGACCAACTCCGCGATGGCGGCGGCTCTGGCGTTGACCTCCAGCCCCAGGAACTGGTGCGGATCGACGGTCAGGCCCTCGAACCCCACCAACGCCTCCTGACCGCCCAGATCGGTCAGCGCCTCCAGCACTTCGCCTTCCAGCCGCTTCAACAGCTCCAGCGAGACATAGAGGAAGTTACCGGTGCCGCAGGCCGGATCCAGGATGCGCAGGCCGCAGAGGTCTTTGTGGAACTTCTGCACGGTCTTGATCGCGTCCTTCTGGCGACCGGCGTCCTTCTGGCGCTGCGCGGTTGAGAGGGCCTGCGCCCAATCCCACCGCAGCGGCTCGATCACCGTGGCGATCACCAGCCGCTCGACATAGGCGCGCGGCGTGTAATGCGCGCCCAGGCTGCGGCGATCGGCGGGCTTTAACGCCTGCTCCAACAGCGCGCCGAAGATGGAGGGATCGACGTCGCGCCAGTCATGGCTGGCGGCCTGGCGCAGTTCCCCGATCGCCTCGCGCGTGAGCGGCAGCACGCGGCGGCTTCTGAAGAACTGGCCGTTGAAGCGCTTCACCTTGGCCTCGATCGCTATGGCGAACTTGCCTTCATCCATCGCCTCCCAGAGCTGGCCGACCAGAGGCTCCAGCTTCTCCGGGTTCGCTTCGCAACGCTCCAGCAGCTTCTGGAAGGATTTCTCCGGCAACAGGCCGATATCCTCCGCGAACATGGTGAACAGGCAGCGCATCAGGAACATCGCCACCTCCTCCGCCGGCAGTTTCTCAGCCTCCAGCGCTGTCGAGACGGCGGCGAGACGCTGGGCGATGTCGCGCGTGACCTTGGCGGAGCGGCGCGCCGGATCCAGCGATTCCGGATCGCGCCAGATCGTGGCCAACCGCTCCTGGATCTCCGGGCGGCGCAGATCCTCCAGATAGATCCGGAAATTCTGCCGGTCGGGAAACTGGTCGTAGGCTTTGCCGTCGCGCCGGAAGTTCGAATAGATCTCGAAGCAATGGCCGACGTCGCAGACGATCACGAAGGGCGGCGGGACATGGCCGTCCGGCAGCCAGCGCACATAGGCCTCCGCCTGCTGGCGCGCGTTCATCATCAGCTCGTCCCAGCGCCGATCCGCGCTGCGCCGGCCGCGCGCGGCGGGTTCTTCGGGGAGCAAGCCCGGTTGGTCAGGCAACGCCTTAGCCCCGGACTGACGGGACTGTTTGGCCTCCAGCACGAAGGCGTCGCGCTTGTAGAGATCAATGCGGCGGTTGGACTTTGCGCCGTCGCGCAAGATTTCCACCACCACCCGCTCGAACACATAATCGTTGGCGCCGCGGCTGGCGCCGGCCGGGTTCGGCGCGGGCAGATTCAGGACGGTGCACAGCTCGGTCAGGAACAGCGCGTAGTTCGCACGCTCCTGCCCGCCTTCGCGGCCGCTCCAGCGCTGAATGAAGCTCTCGACATCGTTGAGCTGCGACATTCAACATTTTTATAATGTTTATTATGGGCGCGCAACGTTGGGTCGTGTCGCGCCGATCGCTCGACCGAACTGGATCGCCACGCCTTTTTTCTAAATTAATTCAAATACTTCCCTCACCCTGAGCTTGTCGAAGGGTGGGCTCGCGGGAAGCGCTGGGGAGTTTGCCCGGCCCTTCGACGGGCTCAGGGCGAGGGAATCAACTGCGCGCGCGCCCGCTTTGCGGCGTGGGCGCGGGCGGCGTCGCCGAAGGTTTGGAACAGGGCTTTGCCGAAGGGGTTTTCGGCGGCCTGGAATTCCGGGTGGAATTGGACGCCGACGGCGAAGGCCGGGGCGTCGCTGACGCGGACGGCTTCGATGGTGGCGTCGGGCGCGATGGCTTCGATCGAAAGGCCGGGCGCCAATCGGTCGATCGCCTGAGAATGCAGCGAATTCACTTCCATCTCGTCGCGCTGCCCCGCCAGACGCCAGAGCAGGCCGCCGGGGCTGAGCTTCACCATATGGGCGGGGCCGAAGCTGGTGTCCCAATCCTGGTTCGGCGGCTCGCGATGATCCAGCCGGCCGGGCAGCTCATGCACGCGCTGATGCAGGGTGCCGCCCATGGCCACGTTCAACTCCTGATGGCCTCGGCACAGGCAGAGTAGGGGCAGACCTGAGCCGATCGCCATGCGGATCAGCGGCAGGGTGACCGCGTCGCGCTGAGGGTCGTGCAGCGTGCCGGGCTGGCTCGCCTCCCCGCGATAATGGCGGGGTTCGACATTGGAGGGGCTGCCCGTGAACAGGAGACCGTCCAACGAGGCGACCAAGGCGCGCAGGTCGATCGCGTCGGGCATGGCGGGGATCAGCAAAGGCAAGCCGCCGGCCACCCGCGCGACGGCGGCGATGTAGGAATCGCCGACGCGGTGGATGCGCTCGCGCAGTTCGCCGGGCGGGGGATCCTCCACGCAGGCGGTGATCCCGATCAGCGGAACATGCGGCGCCATCACGCGACCATCACAGGGGATTGAGGCGCTTGAAGAAGGCGGAGACCTGATGGCGGCGGCGCTCCCGCGTCACCACGCCATCGTCGACCACCCAGTTCAATTGGATCGCGCGACGCGGCCCGGCGTAGGGCAGATGGCCGTGCCAGGAATTGTCGGCCCGGCGGAAGGTCAGCAAGGTCCCGGCGTCCGGCGGGCATTCGGCGAAGAAATCATCGATCTGAGGGCTGCGCAGCAGGCGCAGACGGCCGCCGTCGCGGTCCCATTTGTCGTTCAGATAGATCAGGACGGTGATGATCTTGTCGAGGCTGTCGGTGTGGATCTTGCCGTCTGTCGCGCGCGCCTGGCCGCGCAGGGTCACCATGGTCGGCCGGTCGCTGAGGTCGATCCCGAACTTCTCGGAGAAGGCCGCCGTCATCTCCGGCCCCTGCAGCTGATCCAGGAAGGCCTGGAACGCGCTGGAGACGGTGAGCGACTGGGTCGGGAAGCTGCCGGGCTTCTCGATCTCCGGGTAATGCGCGCGCACGAACTCCAGACAGTCGCCGTCCAGGAAACCGGGCAGGATCAGATGCTCGAAAGGCTCGCGGATCAGCGGCTCGGCGCGGAACTTGTCCAAACGAAACGGCGCGAGGTCGGTCGGCGCGTCCAGCATCAGGCGGCCCTCTCCAGTTGGCCGGCGCGCCGCAGCGCAGCGCGCTGCCGGCAGGCGTCGCCGAAGGCGGTGAACAGAGCCGCGGTGAACGGGTTCTCCGCCGCGCGGAACTCGGGGTGGAACTGCACGCCGACGGTGAAGGCCTTGGCCCCCGGCAGGCTGACCGCCTCGATCGTGCCGTCCGGCGCGACCGCCTCGACCAGCAGGCCTGGCGCTACCCGATCGATCGCCTGGGCGTGCAGGGAGTTCACGGGGATCTCGTCCTTGCGGCCGGCCATCTCCCACAACAGCCCGCCCTTGGTGAGGGCGATGGGATGGGCGGCGGCGTATTTCACTTCCCAATTATCCGCCTTGGGCGCGCGATGGTCGAACCGGCCGGGAACCTCATGCACCCGCTGATGCAGCGTGCCGCCCAGCGCCACGTTCAGCTCCTGATTGCCGCGGCAAAGCCCCAACACGGGCACGCCCTCGGCCACGGCCATGCGGATCAGCGGCAGAGTCACCGAATCACGCAGCGGGTCATGCGCGGTTCCTGGAACGCTGGGATGCCCGTCATAGTGATGCGGCTCGACGTTCGAGGGACTGCCGGTCAGCAGCAGGCCGTCGAGCAGCTCGAGCAGGGCGCGCAGATCCAGCGCGTCCGGCAGGGCCGGGATCAGCATCGGCATGCCCTTGGACACGCCGGTGATGGCGGTGACGTATTTTTCGCCGACGCGGTGGCTGCGGTCGGACGATTGCCCCTCCGGCGCGTTGACCGCGCAGGCGGTGATCCCGATCAGCGGGAGCGACAGTGCGAACATTCTTCAATTATTGGAGCGTTGGCGCGGATTTTCAAAGGTGAAACTCGCGGGATCGATCTTCTGGCCCAGCTTTACATCGGAAATCGCCACTCGCGTGGATTTTTTCTGCGCGTCCACCACAACCCAGTAGGACAAACCCAGGGGCCGATCCGTGAAGACGAGCTGGAGCGAGCCCTGGTCCGGCTCCGCCGTCTTGCGCAGGGTCACGCGCAGCACGCCGGGACCGCGCTCGAACGCCGTCACGGTGACGTCGCCGGAGAACCGCACGACTGGCGCGACCAGCACGGCGAGCGGCGTCGCGCTCAAGGGCCCGGCCGTGGTCTCGCGCGCGATCGGATCGACATAGGTGATGGTGGTCCCGTCGGAGACGACGAACTGCTGCGCCGGCGGGGCGTAGGAGAAGCGCAGCTTCCCTGGCCGCTGCATCAGCAGGGACCCGCTGGCCACGCCGCCTTCCTCGTTGATCTGCTGGAATTCCGCGACCACGCCGTCCAGGCTTTGCAAATAGGCTTCGATGCGCTTGAGGTCCGCCCGGTCGGCGTCGCTCAGAGTGGCGGGCGTGGGGCCGCCCCGTTGCGCCGCCGCGTCGGCGGGGGCGAAGG
>JBMLRS010000339.1:0-5054 GCA_049240905.1 Elsteraceae bacterium | reverse complement strand
CGAAATACGCGTTCCTGGGCGCGATGCGCTCGGCCGCGCAGATGGTGTCCTACGAAGTCTCCATGGGCTTGGTGATCGTCACCGTCCTGCTCTGCGTCGGCTCGCTGAACCTGACCGCGATCGTCAAGGCGCAGGAGACGGTTTGGTTCGCGGTGCCGCTGTTCCCGATGTTCGTGGTGTTCTTCATCTCGATCCTGGCGGAGACGAACCGCTCGCCGTTCGACCTGCCGGAAGGCGAGTCGGAACTGGTGGGCGGCTACTTCACCGAATACTCCGCGATGACCTTCGCCCTGTTCTTCCTGGGCGAATACATCAACATGATCCTGTTGAGCGCGATGACCGCCATCCTGTTTCTGGGAGGCTGGCTGCCGCCATTCAACATCGCGCCGTTCACCTGGATTCCGGGTCCGATCTGGTTCGCGTTGAAGATCTGCTTCGTGCTTTTTCTGTTCCTATGGGTTCGCGCCACCTTCCCGCGCTTCCGCTATGACCAATTGATGCGGCTGGGGTGGAAAGTCTTTCTGCCTTTCACTTTGCTTTGGGTGGTCCTGACGGCCGGCGTGCTGGTGACGTTCGGATGGCTGCCCAACCCTGCCTGATTGTTGATCCTGACCGTTTGAATGCCGACGGAGCCGGATGGCTCCGAATTGTGAGATAGGTGATCCGATGCTCGATCGTACCGCTCGAAGTTTTCTGCTCGCGGAACTGGTCTCGGGCATGAAGCTGACCTTCAGCTACATGTTCAAAGAGAAGGCGACGCTGAACTACCCCTATGAGAAGGGACGGTTGAGCCCGCGTTTCCGCGGCGAACACGCCTTGCGCCGCTATCCCAACGGGGAAGAGCGCTGCATCGCCTGCAAGCTGTGCGAGGCGATCTGCCCCGCGCAGGCGATCACGATCGAGGCGGAGCCGCGCGCCGACGGCAGCCGCCGCACCACGCGCTACGACATCGACATGACGAAGTGCATCTATTGCGGCTTCTGTCAGGAGGCCTGTCCGGTCGACGCGATCGTCGAGGGGCCGAATTTCGAGTTCGCCACCGAAACCCGAGAGGAGCTGTTCTACAACAAGGACAAGCTGCTGGGTAACGGTGACCGGTGGGAGGCTGAGATCGCGCAGAATCTCGCCGCCGACGCGCCCTATCGCTGAGCCGCGCCATGATCGTTCACGCCCTCATCTTCTATCTGTTCGCAGGGATCTGCGTCGCGAGCGCCGTGATGGTGATCGTGTCGCGCAATCCCGTTCATTCCGTGCTGTTCCTGATCCTGGCCTTCTTCAACGCGGCCGGATTGTTCGTGCTGCTGGGGGCTGAGTTCCTGGCGATGATCCTGGTGGTCGTCTATGTCGGCGCGGTGGCGGTGCTGTTCCTGTTCGTCGTCATGATGCTGGACATCAACTTCGTCGAACTACGCCAAGGCTTCCTGACCTATCTGCCGGTCGGCGCGCTGATCGGCGTGATCCTGCTGGTGGAGCTGCTGATGGTGGTCGGCGGCTGGCAGGTCTCGGGCCTTGCGGGCGGGCTGTCGATGGCGCCGACGCCGGACGCGGCGGCGGGCACGACCAACACCCACGCGCTCGGGCGGCTGCTCTACACGGATTACATCTATCTGTTCCAGGCGGCCGGCCTGGTTCTGCTGGTGGCGATGATCGGCGCGATCGTCCTCACGCTCCGGGCGCGCGAAGGCGTGCGCAAGCAGACCATCGCCGATCAGATCGGCCGGCGGCGCGAAGCGACCGTCGAGGTCGTCTCGGTGCGGAGCGGTCAGGGGATCGACGTATGATCATCACGCTTTGGCATTACCTAACCGTCGCCGCGATCCTGTTCACCTTGGGGATCCTGGGCATCTTCATCAATCGGAAGAACGTCATCGTCATTCTGATGTCGATCGAGTTGATGCTGCTGGCCGTGAACATCAATCTGGTGGCGTTCTCCGCCTATTTTCAGGATCTGGTCGGTCAGGTGTTCGCGATGTTCGTGCTCACCGTCGCCGCGGCGGAGGCCGCCATCGGCCTCGCCATCCTGGTGGTCTACAACCGCAATCGAGGCTCGATCGCGGTTGAAGACATCAACATGATGAAGGGTTGAGCCATGGCGGCCGCAATTGTTTTCCTGCCGCTGCTGGCCGCGCTGATCGCCGGCTTCTTCGGCCGCGCGATCGGGGTTCGCGGCGCGCAGATCGTGACCTGCGGAGCCTTGATCCTCTCGGCGATCCTGGGCGTGGCGTTGTTCGTCGACGTGGCGCTCGGCGGTCACGCCCGCACGGTCGACCTGCTGCCCTGGATCAACTCCGGCACGCTGGACATTTCCTGGTCGCTTCGGCTCGACGCTCTGTCCACCACGATGATCGTGGTCGTGACGGTGGTGTCCGCCTGCGTCCATGTCTATTCGGTCGGCTATATGAGCGAGGACCCGTCCAAGCCGCGCTTCATGGCCTATCTCAGCCTGTTCACCTTCTTCATGCTGATGCTGGTGACGGCGGACAATCTGGTGCAGATGTTCTTCGGCTGGGAGGGCGTGGGCCTCGCCTCCTACCTTCTGATTGGCTTCTGGTATGAGAAGCCGTCGGCCAACGCCGCGGCGATGAAAGCCTTCATCGTCAATCGCGTCGGCGATTTCGGCTACGCCTTGGGGATCTTCGGCGCTTATCTGCTGTTCGACGCGGTCGGTTTCGACGCGATCTTCGCGGCCGTTGAGGGCAAGTCGGACGCGACCATCCAGTTCCTGGGCATGGAGTTGCACGCGCTGACCACGATCGCGTTGCTGCTGTTCATCGGCGCGATGGGCAAATCGGCCCAGCTCGGCCTGCACACCTGGCTGCCGGACGCGATGGAAGGCCCGACGCCGGTCTCCGCGCTGATCCACGCCGCCACCATGGTGACGGCCGGCGTGTTCATGGTCTGCCGCATGTCGCCGCTGTTCGAATATGCGCCGGCCGCGCTGACGGTGGTCACCATCGTCGGCGCCTCCACCGCGATCTTCGCCGCCACGGTCGGCCTGACCCAGTTCGACATCAAGCGCGTGATCGCTTATTCGACCTGCAGCCAGCTTGGCTACATGTTCTTCGCGATCGGCGTCTCCGCCTACAGCGCGGCGATGTTCCATCTGGTCACGCACGCTTTCTTCAAGGCGCTGCTGTTCCTCGGCGCCGGCTCCGTGATCCACGCGATGCATCATGAGCAAGACATGCGGAACATGGGCGGGCTGTGGAAGAAGATCCCGGTCACATACACGCTGATGTGGATCGGCAGTCTGGCGTTGGCCGGCGTGCCTTTCTTCGCGGGCTATTACTCCAAGGACATGATCCTGGAGGCGGCCTACGCGCGCCACTCCGCCGCCGGCAATTACGCCTTCTGGATCGGGATCCTGGCGGCGACGCTGACGGCGTTCTATTCCTGGCGGCTGCTGTTCATGACCTTCCATGGCAAGACCCGGGCGGATCACCACACCTTCGATCACGCCCATGAATCGCCGATGGTCATGCTGATCCCGTTGTTCGTGCTGGCGATCGGCGCGCTCTTCTCCGGCATGCTGGGCTACGAGTATTTCGTCGGCCATCACCGCGAGCATTTCTGGGGCGCGGCGATCAAGGTGCTGCCCGGGAACGATACGGTCGAAGCGGCGCACCATGTGCCGTTCTGGGTTCCGCTCCTGCCAACCCTGGTGGGCGCGATCGGCATCGCCGGGGCCTGGTTCGCCTATGTCAAGGACCCGAGCCTGCCGGGCAAGGTCGCGACCCAGTTCGCGCCGATCTATAAGTTCTTCTTCAACAAGTGGTATTTCGACGAGCTGTATGACCGGCTGTTCGTGAAGCCGGCGCTCGTGATCGGCCGCATGCTGTGGAAGCGCGGCGACGGCAGTCTGATCGACGGTCTTGGGCCGGACGGCGTGGCCAGTTCGGTGGCCGCCACCTCGCGCCGCTCTGTGCTGCTGCAGACCGGCTACGTCTATCACTACGCCTTCGCCATGCTGATCGGAGTGGTCGCAATCGTGTCCTGGTATCTCGTGGGAGCCAAGTGATGGGCCTGCCCTTGCTCTCTCTGGTGACGTTCCTGCCGTTGCTGGGCGCCCTGTTCATCTTCGCGCTGCGCGGGGAGGAGGCTCTGGTCGCCCGCAACGCGCGGTGGATCGCGCTCTGGACCTCGGTGATCGTCTTCCTGCTGTCGCTGCTGATCTGGGCGGATTTCGACTCCAGCACCGCTGATTTTCAGTTCGTCGAGAAGCTGAATTGGATCCCCGGATACAACATCGCCTATCTGGCCGGCGTCGACGGCATCTCGATGTTCTTCGTGCTGCTTTCCACGCTGCTGACGCCGCTGTGCATCGTCTCCGCCTGGGAGGCGGTGCAGAAGCGCGTGCGCGAGTACATGATCGCCTTTCTGGTCCTTGAGACCTTCATGATCGGGATGTTCTGCGCGCTGGACATCGTCACCTTCTACATCTTCTTCGAAGGCGTTCTGATCCCGATGTTCCTGATCATCGGGGTCTGGGGCGGACAGCGGCGCGTCTACGCGGCGTTCAAGTTCTTCCTCTACACGCTGCTCGGCTCGGTGCTGATGCTGCTGGCGATCCTGTATCTCTATTTCCAGTCCGGCAGCTCGGCGATCCCGGCGCTGATGGAGCTGCAGATCCCGCCGAACATCCAGATCTGGCTGTGGTTGGCTTTCTTCGCCTCCTTCGCGGTGAAGGTGCCGATGTGGCCGGTCCACACCTGGGTGCCGGACGCCCACGTCGAGGCGCCGACCGCGGGCTCCGTGATCCTGGCCGGCGTGCTTTTGAAGATGGGCGCCTACGGTTTCCTGCGCTTCTCCATCCCGATCCTGCCGGATGCGACGGCCTATTTCACGCCGATGATGATGGTGCTGAGCGTGGTGGCGATCATCTACACCTCGCTGGTGGCGCTGGCGCAGGAGGACATGAAGAAGCTGATCGCCTATTCGTCGGTCGCCCACATGGGCTTCGTGACCATGGGCATCTTCTCGGGCAATGCGGCGGGCGAGCAGGGCGCTCTGTTCCAGATGCTGAGCCACGGGATCATCTCGGGCGCGCTCTTCCT
>JBMLRS010000338.1:0-30250 GCA_049240905.1 Elsteraceae bacterium | reverse complement strand
CGGCCAGCCAGGCCATTGGGACCGACGGGGGCGTCGTCGCCCTGGCGCATCAGCCGCTCGCAGCTGCGCTTCAGCGCGGGCAAAGCCTGAGAGGGATCATCCGCGCCCCAGCCGTTGAGGGCCTGAAAACTGACGGGGCGGTAGGTTGCGACGGGGGCGCTGGGGGGAGCGCCGGGGGCAGACGGCGTCGCGGGCCCCTGCGCGCAGGCCGCCAGCCCCAGAAGGGCGGCGGCGGCGAGGAAGGCCCGCATCAGCCGTCGGTGCGGGTCGCGACCAGCAACCAGTTCGGATCGGTCGCCCGCACGTCGCGCGCGAAGCTCCACAGATCCGTGGCGGTTTCGATCACTTTCGGATCTCCGTCGATAATGGCGCCGTCCCGGTCCCGCACGACGTTGGTCTGCTCCGTCACATATTTGACGGTGACGATCGCGTTCGTCCCATCCAGCCGCGCCTCGGCGATGGCGATGGCCTTCACGCTGTGCAGCGTGGTCTCCATGGTCTCGCCGCGCGCGCGACGCTGCTCGATCACGCCTTCGAACTGACGCATCACGTCCGGCGCGAGAAGCGGGCGCAGGGCCGGCGCGTCGCCATGGGAGAAGGCGTCGACGATCATTTCGAAGGCGGCGCGGGCGCCGCCCAGAAACTCTTCTTCGTTGAAGGCCGGATCGACCCGCTTGATCGCGGCCAGTCCCAGCGGCAATACGCCGACTCCGGGAGCCGCGACGCCTGGGGCCTTTGTCGCATCCTGCCGCTCTGGCAGGGTGATCACATTGTCGCGCGGCGCGCCGGTCTCCGCCGGAGATTCAGGCGCGGCGAAGGGATTGGGCCGCTGCCGCTCATGCCCTGTTCGCTGTCCCAACACGCTGCGAAGCCTGTAAAACAGGAAGGCCGCGACGAGCCCAAACAACAGCACGTCGATAATTGGAAAGCCGTCGCCCATAATGGTCCCGCCCGGTTGAACGCTCTATGCTAGCTCTAGATAGGCTGCATCGGCTCGTGGAACAAGCGCGGCCGCGAAATGGAGGCCGTTGAGGCGACGACAATGGCGAAACTGATCAAATATCTCGTGTTCATTCTGCCTGCGCTCGAGATCGTCGTCCTGCTTCTGGTGGGGGAGGAGATCGGCGTGGTCAACACCATGTTGATCTTGTTGGGCGGAGTCGCGCTGGGCATGGCGGTGATCAAGTTCCTGGGCGCCGCCGCCTTGCGCGAGTTCCAGGACGCGGTGCGTCGCGGCGCGCCGCCGTTGGACGCTCTGCGCGACGGCGCCGTCACCTTGGGCGCTGGCGTGCTTTTGATCCTTCCCGGCTTCGTCACCGACGTCATCGCCATCGGGCTTCTGCTCCACGCTGGTTGGGTCCGCCTGCGTCGTCCCGCGCGCAAGGATCAACCGCCGCCGAGCATGTCGCAAAACCCGCCGCCGGGCGCGGGCATGCCGGGCGTCGTCAAGATCGTCGAAGCGGACTATGTCATCGTCGAGAAGGACGGGCCGATCGACACTCCCCACCCCCGACCGACACGGGATCAAACTTGATCCCATGTCGTTCTTAACTTTATGAAAAATAAACTGTTTTCCGCTTCCAATGATAGGGTCGGGCAGGAAAACGGTCTAACCGCGAGGCGCCATGATTCTGGTTCGACACGGACAATCCGAATTCAATCTGCATTACAGTCAGACCAAAATCGATCCGGGCATCGAAGACCCGAAGCTCACGCCGCTGGGCGCCGCGCAGGCGCGCTCGACGGCCGAGGCGCTGGTCGGCCACGCCCCGCGGCGCATCCTGTCCAGCCCTTATCATCGCGCCTTGGAGACGGCTGAGATCATCGCGAGCCATCTGGGACTGCCGATCGACATCGACCCAATCGTCGGGGAGCGAGCGGCCTTCACATGCGACATCGGCAGCCCGCCGAGCCGCCTGGCCCAACGCTGGCCGCATCTGCGCTTTGATCATCTGACCGATCAGTGGTGGCCGACCTTCGAGGAGAGCGAAGCCGCGCTGGCCGCCCGATGCGCCAGATTCTACGAATTGAGCCATGACTGGGACGACCGAGACCAGGTGCTGGTGGTGACCCACTGGGGCTTCATCCGCGGGCTGACCGGCATCGCGGTCAGCAATTGCACGGCGGTGAAGGTCGGACGCCTGCCGGAACCGGTCGGGATCGATCGATTGGCCCCGGGCGAGGTTGTCCATATCCCGGAAACATGATACCCGCCGCCGCTTAACTTACCGAAAACGGATCATCTGATGAGCGAGACCAACGGCGCCGGTGACGCGCCCCAGAACGCAGCCCCGGAAAACGCCGGCCCGCCGATCGTCGTGAACGTCCAATATGTCCGGGACTTCTCGTTCGAGAACCCGAACGCGCCGCAGAGTCTGATGGCGTCGAATGGCCCGCCGGAAGTCGCGGTCAACGTGAACGTCGGCGCGCGCGGACTTCAGCCCGACACCTTCGAAGTCACGCTGTCGCTGACGGCGACGGCCAAGCATGAGCAAACCACCGCCTTCATCTGCGAAGTGGTCTACGCCGGCATCTTCACGCTGAACGGCGTTCCGCCCGAACATGTGCAGCCTGTGTTGCTGATCGAATGCCCGCGCCTGCTGTTCCCGTTCGCCCGCGCGATGGTGGCCGACGCGACCCGCGACGGCGGTTTCCCGCCCCTCCTGATTCAGCCCATCGATTTCGTGGAGCTGTATCGCCGCGAGGCGGCCAACAATGAAAGCGCGGCGCAGGCCTAGCGCGCTTTCAACTCAGTCTCACATGAAGTTCTGAACGAGATCGGCTTCGAGATGAGCCGATCTCGTTCTAAGCGTCTTTACCCGCCGACCAGAGCGGGTTCTTCAGCTTCGTCAGCAAGGCGGCGTGCGCGGCCAGCTCTTCTTCGGAAGCCGCGTGCGCTCGCGCCGGGCGGGCGACGCGGGTGATCGAAACTCCGGCGTCGACCGCCGCGCTCGCCAGCGCCAGACCCGTCTGCCGACCGCCGGACAGCTCCAGGTAGACTTCCGCCAGCAGTTCGCAGTCAACCAGCGCGCCATGTTTCACGCGGTGGCTGTTGTCGATTCCAAACCGCCGGCACAGCGCGTCGAGGTTGGCTTGCTGTCCAGGGAAGCGCCGCCGCGCCATCTGCATCGTGCAAAGCGCGCGGTCCGAGCCCAGAGTCGGCTTTCCGCTGCGCGTCAGCTCGGCGTTAAGAAACCCCATGTCGAAATCAGCGTTATGGATGATCAGCGGGGAATCCTCGATGAACGCCAGGAACTCATCGGCGATCGCGTCGAACACCGGATAGCTCTGCAGGAATTCGGTCGACAGATTATGCACCTGGAACGCCTCGATCGGCACGTCGCGCTCGGGATTGACGAAGCGCTGAAACTGCCGTTTCGGGGTCTTATTGATCAGCTCGATGCAGGCGACGTCGACGATGCGGTCGCCTCGGTTCGGATAGAGACCGGTGGTTTCAGTGTCGAGGACGATTTCACGCATGATCGATCCATAGAAGCGTAGGGCGCCGAACGCGCTTTCCGCCAGATGCGGTGGCCGCTTTGCGCAAGACACGCAAACTATAGCGTTTACCTTGCCCGGTGGGAACAATCAGGTCGGCCCGGCGGCGCTTCTCCGCGTCCGGCGTCTGGCGCGCCAGGATTCCGTCCAGCTTGGCTTCGGTCATGCCAGGCCGGCGCAGCACGCGCTGACGCTGCAGGAAAGCCGGCGCGGTGACGACGACGGTCAGATCGCAGCGCCGCTCGCCGCCTGTCTCAAACAGCAAGGGTATGTCCAGCACCACGCGTCTGCGTCCGGCGAGGGCGTTGCGCGCGAGGAATCGCCGCTGAAGGCGGCGCGCCAGCGGGTGAAGGATCTTCTCAAGGTCCTTCAACGCCGCGCGATCCGCAAAAACGATGGCCCCCAGCGCCGAACGATCCACCGCGCCATTGTGGACAGCCTGTGGAAATCTCGCCCTGATCGCGGGAATCGCCGCTCCACCAGCGGCGGACAGGCTGTGGATGGTCGCGTCCGCGTCATACACAGGCAGGCCGAGCCGCTTCAACTGGAGAGCGGCCGTGCTCTTCCCCATCCCGATCGAGCCGGTCAGCCCAATCACCAGCATCAGGCGATCAGCAGCTTCTGTTGTCGCAGGAAATCCAGTAGCGGATAGAGCGGCAAGCCCATCACGGTGAACCAGTCGCCTGACACCTTGGAGAACAGCTGCGCGCCCAACCCCTCGATCTGATAGCCGCCGACGGAGCTCAACAGCGCCGGCCCGCCCGCTTCGACGTACCATTCCAGGAAGTCATAGGTGAAGGGCCGGATCGTCACGTCCGCATGGGGGGCCGCATGCCACAGCCGTTCCCCGTTGCGCATCGCCACGCAGGCGCTGATCAGGCGGTGCGTCTTTCCCCGCAAGGCCAGCAGCTGGGCCTTTAAATTGTCCTGATCGACCGGCTTGTCGAACCAGACAGCGCCGCATTCCAACATTTGGTCGGCGCCGATCACCAGGGCGCCGGGCCGGCGCAGGCTGATGCGGCGGGCCTTCAGTTCGGCGAGCGCGATGGCGGCGTCCGTCGCGCTTCCGCCCTCGGCCTTGAACGCGGCCTTCACGGAATCCTCGTCCACCGAGGCAGGCTCGGCGGTGACGGAGAGGCCGACGTCTTGAAGGATCTTCAGCCGGATCTTGCTGCCGGACGCCAGAATGAGCGGATCAACCACGGTCGGCCTGTCTTTTCGTGAGGAGCTGCAGGATGGCGGCGGCGGTTTCCTCGATCGACCGCCGGGTCACGTCGATCGACGGCCAGCCTTGATCGTTGAACAGGCGTCGCGCCGCGACGACCTCCGCCTTGATCAGATCGATGTCGGCGTAATCCGCGTCTTCGTCCTGCTGAAGCGACCGCAGCCGTTGGGACCGCACCTGCACCAGACGGGCCGGATCTGTCGTCAGCCCAATGACCAGGGGGCGCTTGAGGGTGAACAATTCCGGCGGAAGCGCCACGCCCGGGACGATTGGAATGTTTCCCGCCTTGAAGCCTCGGTTCGCCAGATACATGCAGGTCGGCGTCTTCGATGTCCGCGAGACGCCAACCAGCACGACGTCCGCGTCCTCCAGACTCCAAGGCGACTGACCATCGTCGTGAATTAGCGCGAAGGTCATCGCATCGATTCGTTTGAAATATTCGGCGTCCAACGCATGCTGCTTGCCGGGCACGCTCATGCTGGGCATGCCAAGATAGTTGCCAAGCGCTCCGATCACCGGATCCAGTATCGGGATGATCGGCACGGAGAGCTTGCGGCAGCCGTCGCGGAGCACATCGCGCATGTCGTCATCGACCATGGTGAACAGCACGGGCCCGGGATCTGCGGCGATGCCCGCCAGGACGCGTTCGAGATGGACCCGCGTGCGCACCAGCGACCACATATGCTCGACTGGCTTCAGATCCGGGAACTGGACCAGGCAGGCGCGTCCCACGCTGCGCACGCTTTCCCCTGTCGCGTCCGACACCAGGTGGATATGGACCTCCTTCTTGGGGGTCTGATCTCTTGTCTGACTTTTGCTCATGACTGTGATCGACAGGGCGGCTGACAACGGCTTACATCTGATTTTATTGCCACCGTCGCAAAGGTCGTTTCCGTCATGCAAATACTCCGCTGGTTCACCCGCCCGGCTGGCAAAATCGCCGCTGGCTCCATGCTGCTGACTTGCTTCTTCGGGATCAACCTAGCAACCGCGCAGACCTGCACACAGTTGAAAGTGACGGCGCACCCAGATTATCCGCCTTTCGCCTGGACGTCGGGCGCCTCGATCGACGGGGCGCTGATACGGGTTATGGAGCGTTTCTCGCGCGCGGCGCGCATCCCGATGACGGTGGAGCCGGCGAAGAACTGGGAAGAAGCGCAGCGACGGGCGGTCAGCGGGGATGTCGACGTGGTCATCGGGCTGTACCGCACGCCGCAGCGGGAGGCGGATCTCTCCTTCATTGACCGTCCGGTCGCGACCGACCCGATCGCGGTGTTCATTCGGCAGACCGACGCGGACGATATCGAGGACATCGGCGATCTGAAGACGCTGCGCGGCGCCGCCGCCGCTGGAGAAAGCTTCGGCGCCGACTTCGATCTGCGCATCGCCAAGCAGTTGACGTTGTTCCGAACCGAGAACATCGCGATCGCGATCAAGTTCCTGGTCGACAAGCAGGCCGATTATGTCCTGAGCGGGCTGTATCCAGGGCTCGCGCATCTCCGGCTGATCGGTCCCGGCCATGGCGTCGTGCTGACGCAGGCGGCGCTGATCCCTTCGCAGCCGCTGTACGTCGCCTTCTCCCGCAAATCTCCTTGCCTGGCGCTGGCTGGGACGCTGGAGGCCCTCATTGAAAAGACCACCGCCCGAGGCGACATGGAGGGGCTGGTGGCTGAAGCCTTGATCCGCTGGACGGCGACGCAACCGGCGAAATGATCAACAGAGGACGGGGATGGGCTGTGGCTAACTCGGGACAACCTTGCCCCGCGGCGGGGTTGAGGGATTCGGCGCCCCTTCGCTGATTCCGCAGCCTTCATCCGAACCTCGGATCGAACCGGCGCCGACGCGACGGATAGAGTCGGGGATAAGCGGCGCGGGCGGGGCGCGGGGTTCCCGGATTAATCTGCTAACGGGACTGGAAACGCTGCTATATCAGCCGATTATCTCTTTACCCCGTTGTTTTCCACATTCTCTTCCTTCACACCCCTGTTGTCGGGAGTCTCGGGCATGGGTTTGAAACGAATTTAATCCCCGACTCCCGGGGCGTCACAACAACAACAACCAATCTTATTAAAAAGATTCCTTTTGGAGTGCGTCGAATGAGTTCTGAACCAATCGTGAAACCGCTGCTCAGAGCTCTGCATGGCGAGACCGTCTGGCCACCGCCGATCTGGTTGATGCGTCAAGCCGGACGCTACCTCCCGGAATACCGGGAGCTGCGCAAAGAGGCCGGCTCCTTCATGGATCTTTGTCTCAGCCCGGAACGGGCGACCGAGATCACCCTGCAACCGATCCGTCGCTTCGGCATGGACGCCGCGATCCTGTTCTCGGACATCTTGATGATCCCCTACGGGTTGGGGCAGAAGCTTTGGTTCGTCGAAGGGGAAGGCCCGAAGCTGGCGCCGAAGATCGACGGCGAAACCCTCTCGCTCCTGACCCTGAATAGCCTTCAAGAGAAGCTGGCCCCTGTGGCGGAGACCGTCACGCGCGTTCGGTCCGCGCTTCAAGGCTCCACGACCACGCTGATCGGCTTCGCGGGATCCCCTTGGACGGTGGCCGCCTACATGGTCGAAGGCGGCTCGAGCCGAGATTTCGAACATGTGAAGGGGTGGGCCTGGCGCGACCCGAAGGGATTCGCTGCCTTGCTCGACATTCTGGTCGAGGCGACGGTGATCTATCTGGGCATGCAGGTCGAGGCCGGCGCCGAAGCCTTGCAGCTGTTCGACTCCTGGGCCGGCGCTTTGCCTGACAAGGCCTTCCGCGACTGGGTGATCGAGCCCAATCGTCGGATCGTGGACGCCATGCGCGCCCGCTATCCGCATATTCCGATCATCGCCTTCCCCCGCGGCGCCGGCTTGAACTATCCAGCCTTTGCGCAAGCGGTGCGGCCGAACGGCCTGTCGTTGGACACGACCGTTCCGATCGCCGGGACGATCAAGGCCTTACAAGGGCCGATGGCCTTGCAGGGGAATCTGGATCCGATCCAGCTTTTGGTGGGGGGCCCGGCTTTCGAGGCTGTCGTCGATGAGACGTTGAAGGCGCTTGCCGGTGGACCGACGATCCTCAATTTAGGGCATGGCGTTGTGCCGCCGACCCCGCCTGAACATGTGGGCGCGTTGGTCGCCCGGGTGCGCGCCAGCGCTTAAAGGAGACGAACGGGTGCGCCTCGCCATTGTGCTGTTCAACCTCGGCGGGCCGGATTCGCCTGCGGCGGTGCGGCCTTTTCTTTTCAATCTGTTCAACGACCCGGCCATCTTGCGGGTGCCTGGCTTCCTGCGTTGGTTGCTGGCCCAGGTCATCTCACGTCGGCGCGCGCCGATCGCGCAGGAGATCTACGCCCAACTTGGCGGCGGCTCCCCTCTGTTGCCCAACACCAAGGCGCAGGCCGACGCGCTGAAAGCCCGCTTGTTGGAGCAGATGCCGGCTGGGACGGAGATCCTCTGTCTGCCCGCGATGCGCTACTGGCATCCTTTCGCGTCGGAAGCAGCCGAAGAGGTCCGTGCGTTCAAGCCTGATCGTGTGATTTTGCTTCCGCTCTATCCGCAGTTCTCCACAACGACGACCGCCTCTTCCCTGAAGGATTGGGAAAAGCACGCCAAGCTGGAGGCGCCCAGCGCCGCCGTTTGCTGCTACCCGTTCAATGACGGCTTCGCGACGGCCTCGGCGGAGCTGATCAAGGAGAGTCTTAACAAGATCCGCGCGGCGGGCCATACGCCGCGCCTGTTGCTGTCCGCGCATGGCCTGCCGAAGAAGATCGTCGACGGCGGCGACCCCTACGCCTGGCAGGTGGAGCAGACCGCGGCCAAGGTGATCGCGAAGCTTGGCGAGCCGGATCTCGATTGGCAGGTCTGTTATCAGAGCCGCGTGGGACCCCTGGAGTGGATCGGTCCGTCGACCGACGCCGAGATAGAGCGCGCCGGGCATGACAAGCGCGCGGTCGCCATCTTCCCGGTCGCTTTCGTCTCGGAGCATTCTGAGACCCTGGTTGAGATCGAAATCGAATATCGGGAGAAAGCCCATGAGGCGGGCGTGCCGATGTTCGAGCGCGTCCCCGCGGTGGGCGTGGCGCCCGCTTTCATCGAGGGTTTGGCCAATGTCGCCCTCGAAGCGCTGAACCCAAGGGCTCGGGTATGTCCGGAAGGGGGGAAGCGCCTCTGCGCGGCCGGCATGTCCGGTTGTCCGGCGCAGGGTTGAACGCGATGAGCTTCCTCTATCCCTACATGGATTGGATCAAGGCGCTCCACGTGGTCGCCGTGATTTCCTGGATGGCGGGTCTGCTCTATCTGCCTCGGCTCTTCGTTTACCACTGCGCGGCGCCGGTCGGCTCTGCGCTATCTGAGACCTTCAAGATCATGGAACGTCGCCTGATGAAGGCGATCATGACCCCGGCGATGATTGTGTCCTGGGTTTGCGGCGGCGTGATGCTGATGGTTCCGGGGATGATGTCCGGGGGTTGGATTCACGTGAAACTCCTGGCCGTGCTGGCTTTGTCGGGATCGCATGGGGCCATGGTCGGTTGGTTGCGCGCATTCGCGGAAGACCGAAATCAGAAATCCGCCAAGTTCTTCCGGGTCGCCAACGAAGTTCCGACGCTGTTGATGATCCTGATCGTCATCATGGTGATCGTGAAACCCTTCTGAATCGCTGGCCCAGAGTGATGGGACAGATTGACAGGGCCCTGCGAAATCCCGTAGTGAGCGTGAAGACGAACATCATCTGTTCGTGATCACCCGACTTTCAGACGCGCCCACGGATCGACCTTTCGAGGTTTGACCACAAATGATCGGGCCACCCGATCAAAGCGTTTGGGCCAGTCGCGACGCCTCCCCCCTTGTCCTTCCCGACTTATAAGAAACCGACATGCATTTGGAAAAGTTGAAGCGTAAGACGCCCGCTGAGCTGCTTGCCTTCGCAGAAGAATTACAGATCGAGAACGCCAGCACCCTGCGCAAGCAGGACATGATGTTCGCGATCCTCAAGCAATTGGCTGAGAACGACGTGCCAATTTTCGGCGACGGCGTGATCGAAGTGTTGCAGGACGGCTTCGGCTTCCTGCGCTCCCCGGAAGCGAATTATCTGCCCGGCCCGGACGACATCTATGTCAGCCCCACCCAAATGCGCCGGTTCGGCCTGCGCACGGGCGACACGGTCGAAGGCCAGATCCGCGCGCCCAAGGATGGCGAGCGGTACTTCGCCCTGCTCAAGGTCAACACCATCAATTTCGAACCGCCGGAAAAGGTGCGCTACCGCATCAATTTCGACAACCTCACCCCGCTCTATCCCGATCGTCGCCTGAAGATCGAAGTGGAGGATCCGACCCGCAAGGATCTGACCACCCGCGTGATCGACCTGATCTGCCCGCTCGGCATGGGTCAGCGCGGCCTGATCGTCGCGCCGCCGCGCACCGGCAAGACCGTGATGCTGCAGAACATCGCCCACGCGATCGCCCGCAATCATCCCGACGTCTATCTGATCGTGCTGCTGATCGACGAGCGCCCGGAAGAAGTGACGGACATGGCCCGCTCCGTGAAGGGCGAGGTCATCAGCTCCACCTTCG
Organism: Elsteraceae bacterium; assembly: GCA_049240905.1. Taxonomy (GTDB): domain Bacteria; phylum Pseudomonadota; class Alphaproteobacteria; order Elsterales; family Elsteraceae; genus JBMLRS01. Next base: position 19,973 of record JBMLRS010000338.1, on the reverse strand, counting down.
ACGAACCGGCGAGCCGCCACGTGCAGGTCACGGAGATGGTGATCGAGAAAGCCAAGCGGCTGGTTGAGTACAAGCGCGACGTGGTCATCCTGCTGGACTCGATCACCCGTCTCGCCCGCGCCTACAACACCGTCGTGCCGTCTTCCGGCAAGGTGCTGACCGGCGGCGTGGACGCCAACGCGCTGCAGCGCCCCAAGCGCTTCTTCGGCGCCGCGCGCAACATCGAGGAAGGCGGATCGCTGACCATCATCGCCACCGCGCTGATCGACACCGGCAGCCGCATGGACGAAGTGATCTTTGAAGAGTTCAAAGGCACCGGCAACAGCGAAATCATCCTCGACCGCAAGCTCAGCGACAAGCGCACCTTCCCGGCGATCGACATCACCAAGTCCGGCACCCGCAAGGAAGAGCTGCTGGTCGAGAAGGGCCATCTGTCGAAGATGTGGGTGCTGCGCCGCGTGCTGATGCCGATGGGCGTCTCCGACGGCATGGAGTTCCTGATCGACAAGCTGAAGCAGTCGAAGTCCAACGCCGATTTCTTCGAGGCGATGAACACCTAGCGGCTGTCTGAGTAAGGTGGCGCCAGAAGCTTCTTCAGCATCTCAATCTTTTCCTCACCCTGAGCTTGTCGAAGGGTGGGAAAAGCGAATGAAGGTGAAGAGTTTGCTCGACCCTTCGATGGGCTCGGGGTGAGGGCAAGCGAAAAACGCTGAACAAGGCGAAGGCCTCCTCCAACATGGAGGAGGCCTTTTTCTTATCTACGGAACCAGAATGATCGAGCCCGTGGTCTGGCGCGCCTCGAGCGCGCGGTGCGCGTCGGCGGCGTCCTTCAAGGCCCAACGGTGATTGACGTTGATCTTCACCACGCCCTTTGAGACCACGTCGAACAGATCATTCGCCGTCGCGCGCAGATCTTCCGTCGTGCCGATGTAGCTGCCGAGCGTCGGGCGGGTGAGGAACAGCGAGCCTTTGGTCGACAGGATTCCGATGTCGATCGGCGGGACAGCGCCGGAGGCTTGGCCGAAGCTGACCATCAGACCCAGCGGCGCCAGGCAATCGAGCGACTTCATGAAAGTGTCGCGGCCCACGGAGTCATAGACCACCGGCAAGCCCTTGCCGTTGTTGATCGCCTTCACCGCGGCGACCCAATCGGTGTCGGTTGTCACCAGCGGATGGTCGCAACCGGCGGCTTTCGCCTGCAGCGCCTTCTCCTTGGTGGAGACGGTGCCGATGACGGTCGCGCCCAGATGTTTCGCCCATTGGCACAAGATCAACCCAACCCCGCCGGCGGCGGCGTGGATCAGAATGGTCTCGCCGGGCTTCACCACATGGGTGCGCCGGATCAGGTACTGCACGGTCATGCCCTGCAGCATCATGGCGGCGCCTTGTTCATCGCTGACGCCGGCGGGCAGCTTCACCACGCGGCCGGCGGGGATCAGCCGAGCCTCGGAATAGCCGCCGATCGCGCCGGCGTAGGCCACGCGGTCGCCGACCTTGAGGTCTGTCACCCCGTCGCCGACGGCCTCGATCACCCCGGCTCCTTCCGAGCCAAGGATGTAGGGCGTGGGCAGCTTGTAGAAGCCGGTGCGCTGGTAGATGTCGATGAAGTTAACGCCGATGGCGGTGTGCTTCAGCCGAACTTCACCCGGACCCGGCGCGCCAACCTCGACCTCTTCCCAAATCAACTTTTCCGGGCCGCCGGCCTCATGGACGCGAATGGCTGAAGGCATGTCGTTTCTCCCTAACGCTAGCTTAGATGTTGGTGCAGGAACGCGTCGGTGCGGTCGTTCGCGAGCTTGGCCGCAGCGGCGTCGTAATGCTCTCCGCCGACCCGAGCGAAGGCATGGTCGCAACCTTCATAGCGGTGAACCGTCGCGAGGGGAACCTTCGCCAACCCATCGATGATGGCGGTCTGCGCTTCCGGCGGCACAAACTTGTCGGCGCTGGCGACATGCAGCATCAGGGGCTTTGTGATCGCCGACGCCTCGTTCAGCGCCGCCTCGATCCCCACGCCGTAATAGCCCACGTTGCAATCGGTGTCGCCGCGCGTCGCCATCAGATAGGCGAGCTTGCCGCCAAGGCAGTAGCCCATGGAGCCGACCTTACCGCTGCAACCGGTCATGCCGCGCAGGTGGTCCGCGGCGGCGCTCAGATCGGCCACGCCGCTCGCCTCATTGAAGCCTTTGTAGAGTTCGAAGGCGCGCGCCCAATGGGCTTCGGTCTTGTCGGTCAATTGCACGCCTGGCTCCTGACGCCAGAACAGATCCGGGCACAGCGCGACATATCCCTTGGCGGCCATCGCGTCCGTCAAGCCGCGCATATTGGCGTTCACGCCGAATATCTCCTGGATCAGAATCAGACCCGGCGCTGACTTGGCGCCCGTCTTCGGCAGGGCCAGATACCCCATGAAAGAGTCGCCGTTCTTCGCCTTGATATTGATTTCCGACATGCCTATTCCTCCTTGAAGACCCTCAAGAACGCGGCTGACCCGGCCGATCTGCCTCGGCTGATCTGCGAGGGCGGTGAACCCTGCTAATGAGTTTAGATGACAGAAGATGCAGGGTAAGTTGAATCCTCACGAAATCAATGGATGACCGATGGCCCATTTGCCTGATGACCCACGCCCCTATTTTGAAGCGCATGTCTTTTGCTGCGTGAACCGTCGCGAACCTGGGCATGTCCGCGGCAGCTGCGCTGAACGAGGCGCTGACGCGCTGCGCGCGCACATGAAGGACCAGGCGAAAGCTTTGGGCGTCAAGGGCGTCCGGATCAACCAATCCGGCTGCCTGGATCGCTGCGAACTGGGGGTCACCATCGTGATCTATCCCGAGGGGATCTGGTACACGGCGGCGACCAAGGCGGACATCGATGAGATCCTGACCACGCATCTGGTGGAGGGCAAGCGGGTGGAACGCTTGATGCTGCAGCCCAACCAGAAGCGTCTGACCGCTGCGCAGGAAGCGGCGCGGGCCGCCCTCTGACCGACACCATCTATTGGACCGCCACCGCGCCCGGCCGCGCGGGGGTCGCGGTGGTTCGGGTCTCAGGCCCGCACGCGGGGGAGACGCTGAAGGCCTTGGCCGGCGCCATTCCACAGGCGCGGAAGGCAAGTCTGCGCTGGTTGCGCGATCCCGTGAAGAACGTCGCGATCGACCAGGGGCTGACGCTTTGGTTTCCCGCGCCAGGCTCCTTCACGGGCGAAGATGTGGCGGAGTTTCAGATCCATGGCGGCCCCGCCACGGTTGCCGCGCTGGTGCAGGCGATCAGCCGAATGGAGGGGCGCCGAGCGGCGGAGCCCGGCGAATTCACCCGGCGGGCCTTTTTGAACGGCAAGCTGGATCTGACGGAAGTGGAGGCCCTGGCTGATCTGATCTCGGCGGAGACCGAGGCGCAGCGGCTCCTGGCGCTCCGAGGCGTCGCAGGGGAAGCTCGGCGGCTTTACGAAGGCTGGCGGGGCCGGTTGGTGGCCATAATGGCCCAGGTGGAGGCGACCATCGATTTCGCCGACGAGGAGATCCCCGACGACCTGATCCCCAAGGCCATGGCGCGAGCCCGCGCGCTGGCGGAAGAGATGCGCGCGCATCTGGCGGATGATGGGGTGGGAGAGCGGCTGCGGGACGGCTTCACCGTGGCGATCCTCGGCGCTCCTAACGCCGGCAAATCGAGCTTGCTGAACCGTATGGCCGCGCGGGACGCGGCGATCGTCACCAGTCAGGCGGGCACCACGCGAGATCCGATCGAGGTCCATCTGAACCTCGGCGGGTATCCGCTGACCATCATCGACACGGCGGGGTTGCGGGAGACGGACGACCCGATTGAGCGAGAGGGGGTTCGTCGGGCGCGGGAGAAGGCCAAATCGGCGGATCTGAAGTTGCTGCTGTTGGATGGCGCGGCTTCGCCGGAACTGCTGGTGGAGATGACCGGGAGCTATCTGCTCGTCGCGAACAAGATCGACCAGACGCCTGCGCCGGCGGGCGTCATGGGCGTTTCCGCGCTAACGGGCGAGGGCCTGTCCGAGCTGACGCAGGAGCTGGCTCGGCGCGCTGGACGACGCCTGTCGGTCGGGGCCAGCCTTCCTGTGTTGCGCGCCCGGCATCGTGAAGCGGTCGAGGGGGCGCTCGCCGCCCTGGTCCGTGCGGAGAGCGCTGGCGGCGCGGACTTGGCGGCGGAGGATCTTCGTCTCGCCGCGCGCGCGATCGGGTCCGTCACGGGTCGTGTCGATGTCGATGATTGGTTGGACGTCATCTTCAAGGAGTTCTGCATCGGCAAATGAGCGGCGATGTTTCACGTGAAACAGAGAATCAGCTCTGAATCACCGGTGAATCAGGACCCGCATCTTGGCAGCCGGATGACTCCCGCGTATGGTCCGCCCGCCATGACAGAACTCCTTTCTTTCGATGTGATCGTCGTCGGCGGCGGCCATGCAGGCGCTGAAGCGGCCTCAGCCGCGGCGCGATTCGGCGCCCGGACCGCCTTGGTCACTCAATCCGCCGCAACCATTGGCGCCATGTCTTGCAATCCCGCGATCGGCGGCTTGGGCAAAGGTCATCTGGTGCGGGAGATTGACGCCCTGGACGGGGTGATGGGCCGCGCGATCGACCGCGGGGGAATCCAGTTCCGCATGCTCAACCGCAGCAAAGGGCCGGCGGTGCGCGGCCCGCGGGCGCAGGCGGATCGCAAGCTGTACGCCCAGGCGGTTAAAGATATTCTGGCGGAGCAGCCGACCTTGCATGTCGTGGAAGGCACCGTCGAGGACCTGACCTTGGACGCCGATGGGGCGATCGCCGGCGTGGTTCTGCAGGATGGTCGCGCTCTCACAGCGAGGGCGGCGGTGCTGACGACTGGCACCTTCCTGCGCGGCGTGATCCATATCGGCAGAGAGCAGATCCCGGCTGGGCGGGTAGGGGAAGCCCCGGTGATCGGTCTCGCGCGCCGATTGGAGGCGATCGGGCTGCCGCTGGGGCGATTGAAGACCGGCACGCCACCGAGGCTGGATGGTCGCACCATCGACTATCAAGGGCTGGCCGCCCAGCCCGGCGATGACGTCCCCACGCCGTTCTCCACCCTCACCACGGCGATCACGACGCCTCAGGTGATGTGCCATATCACCAGCACGACCCAGGCCGGGCATGAGTTGATCCGCGCCAATCTGAATCAGGCGCCGATCTATAGCGGTCAGATCGAAGGGGTTGGCCCACGTTATTGCCCGTCGATCGAGGACAAGGTCGTGCGCTTTGCGGACAAGACCGGGCATCAAATCTTCCTGGAGCCGGAAGGGCTGGACGATCCCACGGTCTATCCAAACGGCATCTCCACCTCGCTTCCTCGCGCGCTGCAGGAGGCCCTGCTGAAGACGATCCCGGGCCTGGAGAACGCGGTGATTCTTCGGCCGGGCTACGCCATTGAATATGATTTCGTGGATCCGCGCGCGCTCAGCCAAAGCCTGGAGACGCGGGCGATCCCCGGCCTGTTCCTGGCTGGTCAGATCAATGGCACCACCGGTTACGAGGAAGCGGGGGCGCAGGGCCTGATCGCCGGCGTGAACGCGGCGGCGAAAGCCAGCGGAAGCCGCGCCCTGACCCTTGATCGCACCCAGGCCTATATCGGCGTGATGATCGACGATCTGATCACCCGCGGAACCAATGAGCCATACCGGATGTTCACCAGCCGCGCGGAATATCGGTTGAGCCTGCGAGTGGATAACGCCGATCGCCGTTTGACCCCTGTGGGGCTCGCATGGGGCTGCGTGGGCGCCGAGCGAGCGCGGACCTTCACGGCGCAGCAAGCGGCGCTCGACGAAGCGCGGGAGAGGATGATCGCCGCGCGGATGTCACCGTCTCAACTGCAGAAGCGAGGCGTCGCGGTCAATCAGGATGGCGTGACGCGCAGCGCCTTCGATTTGCTGCGCTATGGCGCGACCAGCCAGACCGAGCTCGTGGCCCTTTGGCCGGAACTGACCGGCGTCGCCCCGGAAGTGTTCGAGAAGATCGAGATCGAAGCGCATTACCACGGCTATCTCGATCGCCAGGAAGCTGACATCCGCGCCTTTCAGCGCGATGAATCTTTGGCGCTGCCCGCCGATCTTTCTTATGAGGCGATTGGCAGCCTGTCGACCGAACTGAAGACGAAACTGTCCGCCGTGCGGCCGGCGACCTTGGGCGCGGCCAGCCGGATCCCCGGCATCACGCCCGCAGCGTTGACCGCCTTGCTTCGCCATGTCCGTCGCGCCGATGCCGCGTAAGCGCTTACGGTCTTACACCGGGGCGGCCGAGATCACCCTGGAGCGGCTCGATCGCTATGAAGCCTTGCTGGCGAAATGGCAGAAGGCGATCAATTTGGTCGGGCCAAAGACTCTGGCGGAGGTCTGGGATCGGCATTTTCTGGACTCAGCGCAGTTCTGGAAACACGTCCCAGCAAGCGCGCGTTCGCTCGCGGACATCGGATCTGGCGGTGGGTTTCCTGGTTTGGTGCTCGCTGTGCTGGCGGCGGATCCCGGGATCGGGCGACCAGGATTTCAGGTTCATCTGATCGAATCAGATCAACGCAAAGCCAGCTTCCTGCGGGAGGCCGCGCGCGTGATGGCGCTAGACGGCGTCACCATTCACGCCGCACGGATCGAATCGCTGGCCATGCTGGAGGTGGACCTAGTGACCGCGCGGGCTTGCGCGCCGTTGGCCCAGCTTTTGATTTGGTCAGATCCCCTGCTGGCGCGCGGGGCGGTGGGTCTGTTCGCCAAAGGCGCCCAGGCGGAGGAGGAGATGGCCGGGCTTCAGGGATATCATATCGAGCGGATCGCCAGCGCGACCGACCCCGCTGGCTGCTTGCTGCGGGTCGAGCGTCTGACGCGCGAAGGGGAACATCATGACGCAGCCGCGTAAAGCCGCCGGCAAGGCGCGGATCATCGCCGTCGCCAACAGAAAGGGCGGCGTCGGGAAAACCACGACAGTCATCAATCTCGCCACCGCCTTCGCAGCGACTGGTTTGCGCGTGTTGGTCGTCGACCTTGATTCCCAGGGTAATGCGACGACAGGCTTCGGCATCGATCGCCGCACCCGTGGCGCGGGTACTTATGAAGTGCTGATCGGCACGGCGGCCCCGGCCAATGTCGTCCGACCGACCGGCGTTCCGAATCTCTCGATCATCACTGGAAGCGAAGACCTGACCGGCGCCGAGTTGGAATTGGTGGACCAGGAAGACCGAGAGTTCGCGCTGCAACGCGGATTAGCGCAGATCGCCGGAGAGTATGATTACATCCTGATCGATTGCCCGCCGTCGCTGGGGCTTCTGTCGCTCAATGGCTTGGTCGCCTCAAACTCGGTGCTGCTGCCGCTCGAATGCGAGTTCTTCGCCTTGGAGGGTCTCAGCCAGATGCTAGGCACGATCGAACGGGTGCGAAAGACAACGAACCCGACTCTGTCGATCTCCGGTGTGGTGCTGACCAAGTTCGATCGCCGCAACAATCTGTCGAGCCTGGTTGAAACCGACGTGCGCGGTCATCTGGGCGGCAAAGTTTTCGACACCGTGATTCCCCGCAACGTGCGTCTCTCCGAAGCGCCGAGTCACGGAATTCCGGTCTTGCTGTATGATTTCAAATCTCCCGGCGCGCAGGCCTATGTGACGTTGGCTGGCGAGTTCCTGCGTCGGGAAAAGGGGGCTGGAGCATGAAGGCTGAGGGTGGCGTGAAGCCGAAGGCGCGGGGCCTGGGACGCGGGCTCTCCGCCCTGTTTGGAGACGAAGCGCCGGCGCCGAGCGCGACGGAGGATGGTCAAGTTCGACGCTTGCCAGTAGAGCGGCTTCAGCCCGGCCGATTCCAGCCGCGCCGGGTGTTCGACGAGGACGCGCTCGAGTCTCTGGCGCACTCCATCCGCCAGCATGGGATCATTGAACCGCTGATCGTTCGCCGCGTCGAGGGCGAGGAGAACAAGTTCGAGATCATCGCTGGCGAACGGCGCTGGCGTGCGGCGCAGCGCGCCGCCCTGCATGAAGTGCCGGCGATTGTGCGCGAGGCGGATGACCGCAACACGCTCGAACTCGCGCTGATCGAGAATCTGGAGCGGGAGGAGCTGACGCCGATCGAAGAGGCCGACGCCTACCGCGCTTTGATCGAACAGTTCGGCCATACCCAGGAAGAGCTGGCCCAGCGGCTCGCGCGCAGCCGCAGCCACATCGCCAACAGCCTGCGCCTTCTGACCTTGCCCACGAGCATCAAGGATCTGGTGAACGCCGGCAAACTTTCCGCTGGCCATGCCCGCACCTTGGTGACGGCGGCGGAGCCCGACAAGATCGCCGCTGCGATCATCGCGCGTGGCCTGTCCGTGCGTGACGCGGAAAAACTTGCCGCGGCGAACAAGAACGCCAAGAAGCCGCCGAACCTGTTCAAGGAAGCGCCCGGGGCGTCGTCAAGCGATGGCGCCGACGCGGATCAGTTGGCGCTGGAGCGGGACCTGACCGAGATGCTCGGCATGGGCGTCAAGATCGAGGCTGGTCCCTCGAAGGGCGCCGGCAAGCTCGTGGTGGAATATCGGACGTTCGAACAGCTCGATGATTTGATTCAGCGGCTGAATTCGACGCCAGGCTGATCAGCATGCCCAGCGACGGCGCTTCACGTGAATCAGCGTCTGGCGCGTGTTTCACGTGAAACAGTCTGAGCGATCAGCGCGATCTCCAGAAACGCCTGACCGGCGATCACTTCTGCTGGAAAGCCCGTGCTCTTGCAGCGGATCTCCGCTTCCAGCAAGCGATCCGTGGCGGAGGCGGCGCGGGCGGTGGACCAGATCCGGGCCTGGGCGATCAGACGGTCGGCGTCGCGCTTGAAGGCGGGCGGTCGCAGAGTTTGAACCGTTTGGGACGGGGGCACCCCGGCTTCCTGATTGCGCAGGATCTGCAACAGCCGTTGCATGTGATCCAACAGCACGCGGACGACGCGGACGCCGCTCTCGCCCTCCTGAAATACCCGGTCGAGAGCGCGGACGAGATCGCGACCACGACCTTCCGCTGCGGCGGCGACCGCATCGGTTAACGAGATCGCGGAGGCGTCGTTGGTGGAGAGCAGCACATCCTCCAGCGAAACCTGGTCAGAACTCTGACTGGCCTTATAGAGGGTGAGCTTCTCCAGCTCCTGCCCGCTCATCTGCTGGTCGGCGCCCAGATGCTCCACTAGATAGGACAGGGCGTCGTCGGAGATGCGCAGCTTGTGTTTCACCATCGTGCCGCTGATCATCCGGCGCAGATCATCGCCTGACAGCGGATAGCAGGCGACAGCGGCGGCCCAGGAGGCGCGTTCCAGCAGCGCGCGGAGCGCGCTGCGCTTGTCCAGCGATCCGGCCTCCACCACCAGCACCGAATCTCCGCGGGGAGGGCGACCGCCCGGATCCAGAAAACCCTCGATCGCTTTCGCGGTCGCTGCGTCCGGCGCGTTGCGCAGCCAGACGGCGCGGCGGCCGCCGGTCAGCGACTGTGAGTTCATTTCGTCGTTCACCCGAACTGGATCGTCAGCCACCAGCTTGGGCGGAAGCTCCGTCACCCGGAAGGGATCCGCCAGATCGCCGGCGACGGCGGCGACGGTCGCGCGTCCGCGCGCGCGGATCAGCCCTTCGTCCGCGCCATGAAACAGGACGACCCGGATTGCGGCGTTGCGCAATATCGCCGCCGGATCGAAGCCGTTCGTCTCAACCGGCGCGGTCACCGTGGCGTAGGCGTCGACAGGAAGGGTTGATCGAGTATGGCCGGCGGTGAGAGCGGCGCGTCGGTTTCGCCGCGTTGCCGATTCTGGAAATAGAGCGCCAGTTGATTGACGATCGTATCGGCGACCTGCTCCGCCGCCCGCCGCCGCGCGTCATCGTCGCCGACGAGGGTGGAGAAGGGACTGGTGGTCGAGCTGAAATTGACGATCGCGATCGCCGCGTTATTGGTCAGCAGCACTCCGCTGGAAGCGTCCAACAGGGAATAGCGTGCGACCAGCGAGACCGATGAGAAGGTAGGCGAGGTTTCCTTCGCCACGCCATAATCGGCCCGGTTGGAGCTGGTGGAGACCAGCAGGCGATATTTAACGGCTGGGGCCCGGCTTGGGCTGCGCATCCGATCGATCAGCCGGTTGCGAATCTCCTGGCCGACCCGTTCTTGAATCGGCGCGATCTCGACCGCGGCCAATGGCCCCATCACCGATCCGCCGCGCTGATCGCCATAGAGCGGTTCGAATCCGCATCCACCCAGCAAGGGCAGCGCGAGAACGACGAGGCGCAACAATCGAGAAGGGGCTGCCAGCATTCCAAACGATCCCGAAATGGAGACTCCCTATAGCACGACATTCACAATGCGGTTGGGCACCACGATCACTTTTCTCGGCGCTTTGCCGTCCAGGCTCTTCGCGACGATCGGGAGCGCCAGGGCGGCGCTCTGCAGCTCGGGACCGGGCATGTCGCGGGCGACGTCCAAGGTGGCGCGGAGCTTGCCGTTGACCTGAACCGCGATCGTCACAGTGTCGTCCGCCGCCAGCGCGGCGTCGGCGACTGGCCAAGGACGCTCGCACAGCAGCTCGGCGTCCGCGCCTTCCAGGAGCGACCACAGCTCCTCCGCCAAATGGGGCGTCATCGGGCCGATCAGGTGCAAGAGCGTCAGAAAGCCGGTGCGATAGACCCAGCGGGCCTCCGTGGACGCCGCGGAGGGCTCATTGCCAATCAGTTCGCCCAGCGCGTTGCTGAACTCACGGATGCGGGCGACAGCACGGTTGAAGCGGAACTTGTTCAGATCATCGCTGACGGCGGCGATGGTCTTGTGCATCAGACGGTGGGTCAGATCGGCGGGCGAACCTGCGGGCAGCTCGGGCGCTTGCTTTGGCGCGTCCGGCATGTCCTGCGCCATGCGCCACAGGCGGTTCACGAAGCGCCAGGCGCCCTCGATGCCGGCTTCGGTCCAGTCCAGATCGCGCTCCGGCGGGCTGTCGGACAGCATGAACAGGCGAGCGGTGTCGGCGCCGTAGGTGTCGATGATCACGGTCGGATCGACGACGTTCTTGCGCGATTTGCTCATCTTCTCCGACCGGCCGACCTCCACCGCCGCGCCAGTTCCGACGCGGACCAGCGGCTGGCCGGGCTTGCGCTCGACCTCTTCGGGATAAAGCCATTCGCCGGTGACCGTGTCGCGATAGGTCTCGTGGCAGACCATGCCCTGCGTCATCAGGCCCGCGAACGGTTCATCCACGCCGATATAGCCGCAGTCGCGCAGCGCCCGGGTGAAGAAGCGGGAATAGAGCAGGTGCAGCACCGCATGCTCCACGCCGCCAATATATTGATCGACCGGCATCCAGTAATCGACCGCCTTGCGGTCGAAGCCCGGCGCCTCCGCCAGCGTGGTGTTCGGGGAGCAATAGCGCGCGAAATACCAGGAAGATTCGAAAAAAGTGTCGAACGTGTCTGTTTCACGCCGGGCGGGCTTGCCGCAGCTCGGGCAGGCGACATGCTTCCAGGTGGGATGGCGGTCCAGCGGGTTGCCCGGCAGGTCGAAATTCACATCCTCCGGCAGCTTCACCGGCAGATCCTTCTCCGGCACGGGCAGAACCCCGCAGGAGGCGCAGTGGATCACCGGGATTGGGCAACCCCAATAGCGTTGGCGGCTGACGCCCCAATCGCGCAGGCGATAGACCGTGGTGGATTTGCCGGCGCCGATCTCCTCCAGCTTGGCGTTGGCCGCGCGCTTGGCGCTGGCCACGTCCAGGCCGTTCAGGAAGTCGGAGTTCACGATCACGCCGTCGCCGTTGAAAGCTTCGGTTCCAACCTCAAACTCCGGGCCGGCGTCGCGCGGACGCACCACGATCGTGACCGGCAGATTGTACTTTCGGGCGAAATCCAGGTCGCGCTGGTCATGCGCGGGGCAGCCGAAGATCGCGCCTGTGCCATATTCCATCAGCACGAAGTTCGCGACAAAGACTGGCAGCGCCTTGCCCGGTATGAACGGGTGCGCGACGGTCAAGCCAGTGTCGAACCCCAGCTTTTCCGCGGTCTCCAGCGCCGCTTCGGAGGTCCCGACCTCCAGCGCGCGGGTGACGAAGCCGGCCAGATCCGGATTCTTGGCGGCCAGCGCCTGGGTCAGCGGATGATTGGGCGCGACCGCCAGGAAGGACGCGCCGTAGAGCGTGTCCGGGCGGGTGGTGAACACTTCGATCTTGGTCAGATCCGGGGCCGGTGGCGCGCCGTTCAGGTTGAAGAACAGCCGCGCGCCTTCGGAGCGGCCGATCCAACGCTCCTGCATGGTGCGCACCTTGTCCGGCCAGCGATCCAGCCGGTCCAGGGCGCTCAGCAGATCCTCCGCGTAGTGGGTGATGCGCAGGAACCATTGCTGCAGTTGGCGCCGCTCCACTGGCGCGCCGGAGCGCCAGCCGCGGCCGTCGATCACCTGCTCGTTGGCCAGCACCGTGTTCTCGATCGGATCCCAATTGACCCAGGATTCTCGGCGGTAGGCCAGGCCCGCCTTCATGAAGTCCAGGAACATCTTCTGCTCATGGACGTAGTAGCTGGGGTCGCAGGTCGCCAGCTCGCGGCTCCAGTCGTAGGAAAGCCCCATCGGCTTCAACTGGGTCTTCATCGACGCGATGTTTTCATGCGTCCAGTCGGACGGATGGCGCTTGTTCTGGATCGCCGCGTTCTCCGCCGGCAGGCCGAAGGCGTCCCACCCCATCGGATGAAGCACGTTGAAGCCCTGCGCCTTGCGCGCCCGCGCCACGACGTCGCCCAGCGTGTAGTTGCGCACATGCCCCATATGAATGCGCCCGGATGGATACGGGAACATTTCAAGAACATAATACTTCGGCTTCGGCGACTCTTCGGTCACGCGGAAGCAACCGGCTTCCTCCCACCGCTTTTGCCACTTTGCTTCGGTCTCGCGCACGTTATAGCGGGCGTTCATCATCCAACCTTGGTGTGAGTTCTGGCGATCATGCTTCGACAAGCTCAGCATGAAGGGGGCTAATTGTCCTCACCCTGAGCCTGTCGAAGGGCCGATGCTTCGACAAGCTCGGCATGAGGGGGTTAAGCCTAGCAGAAGGCCGGGCGGATGTTACTTCAGGCCGGCCATGCTGATGCGCATTTCCCGGGCGCGGGTCAGGATTGCGTTCTCCATGTCGACGCCGGTGCGCGGGTCAGCCGGCACGTCGGCCCAGTTGCCGGCGTTGTCGCGGGTCTGGCGGAACACGGCGGCGCGGAGGCCGTCGGCGCGGAGCTGGCGATCGAGGATGTAGACGGTGACCTTGAAGCGGTCGTTCGGCTGGGCCGGCGTGGCGTACCAGTCGGTGATGATCACGCCGCCGAAGGGATCGGCCGAAGCCAGGGGCATGAAGGCGAGCGTGTCGAGGGACGCGCGCCACAGAAAGCTGTTCACGCCGATTCCGGCGCCGCCTTCTTCGCCTTTCTTGCTGTCTCCGCCGACAATGTTCCATCCGCCTTCGCCGGACGCATAGCCGATCTGTTTGGCGACACGGGGGCGTTCCACGGCGGGATCAAAGAACTCTTGCTTTCCGCCGCAGCCGGCGAGAACGGCCAGGGCGAGCAGGCTAGCAGTGAAGGTTGTCTTCATGGAGGGACGCCTCAAAATGAAAAGGGGCGTCGCAGCTGCGACGCCCCCCTCACATAGCGCTTCTAATGAATTATTAGAAGGACACAGACGTACCGAGCAGGAACAGAGTGCCGTTACGCTTCGTAACGTTCTCGTCCTTGAACTCGTAGTTATGCACCGCGGTCCAGAGCTGCAGGCCCGGAGCCAGGGTGTAGCCGCCGGCGATTTCGAACAGGCGCATCGTGTCGTTGCCCGACGCGGTGGACAGCTGGCTGCCTTCCATCGTGACGTACTGATAGAAGCCGCTCAAAGCCCAGGGGCCCGTCACGTAGCCGAGGGCGACGACGAGGCCTTCGGTGTTGTCGCGGTTCGGGGCGGTGCCGAGGTTGTTCTTGGCCAAGCCCGACTTGAAGGCGTTGGTGTAGCCGACGCCGAGGCTGGCGCCCATGTAGTCGAACTGGATGCCGGCGAACAGCGAGTTCGCGTCTTCCAGAGTCGCCTGGGCGGAAGTCAGCGACTTGTAGCCGGAGGCGAACAGGAAGCCGAGGGCCGGAGTGACCGTCACGCCGCTGATCGTGGTCTTGTAGCGCAGACCGCCTTCGATCACGTCGCGATAGTTGGCGCGGCCGTTGATGGCGGTGGTGCTGGCGCCGTTGACCAGAGTGTCAGTGCGGTCGAAGTTGGCGCCGGAGTCGCCGGCCGACGGCATGTAGGACAGGCCGGCCTGGAAACCCTCGAAGCTGGGCGAGGTGTAGACCAGCTTGGTGCGGCGGGTCGTCGAGTTGCCGCCGAAGGTGGTGTAGTTGCCGGGGCTGGTGATCGCGCCGGAGATGCTGGTGCCCTGGACGTTGTAGAAGAACGCCGCCATGCCGCCGTCCGGACCCAGGCCGTTGCCCCAAACCGGGCCGACCGAGTTCAGCGCGGTGGTCATGAAGGTGGCGCGGGTCGAGTTCACGTCGCCGAAGTCGATGCGGCCGAAGCTGCCCTGCAGGAAGACGAACGAACGGTCATAATCGGTGGTCGAGGTGCCCTGGAAAGCGGAGAAACCGCCGCCGGTCTGGCCCTGGTTGCCGCCCGTGTTGAAGTACTTACGAACCGCGGCGCCGTAGGTCAGGCCGTTGTCGGTCTTGGCGGTCGCCTGGAACTGCAGCAGCGTTTCCGACAGGAAATCGTAGTTCTTCTTGCCGTTGGCGGCGGTGCCGGCGAGGCCTTCATCGCCACCGGCGTTGATGCCGAAGTAAGACGAGAACGAGCCGCCGATCGTCAGCGTGAACGGAGCCTTGGTAACGACTTGCTGAGCCGAAGCGGCGCCAGAGAGGGCGATCGCGCCGAGCAGGGCCGTCGAGCCCAAAAGTAACTTTTTCATAGGGTTCCCCCAATTGGTTGACCATCACAGTCATCCCAGAACAGCGCGATTGGGAACGTCGCCCCGGAACTGCTGCGTGAGACTGGGCATACAAAAGGGGAAATTCGGTCTTGTCTGCAAGCTAGTATGACAAGCCGCACAGTCTTAGGAAAAGGCTGTGGCATAAAAAGCACAAAATCTGATCGGTTGGAGGCGCCGGGCAGCCTGGGCGAGAGATCATAAAAAAGGGTCCGGAGCCAGCCGCTGGCTGGCTCCGGTTTGACGCGCCCTTAGAAGGACACAGACGTGCCGAGCAGGAACAGCGTGCCGTTCCGCTTGGTGACGTTCTCGTCCTTGAACTCGTAGTTATGCACCGCGGTCCAGAGCTGCAGGCCCGGAGCCAGGGTGTAGCCGCCGGCGATTTCGAACAGGCGAGCCGTGTCGTTGCCCGACGCCGTGGCGGCTTGGCTGCCTTCCATCGTGACGTACTGATAGAAGCCGCTCAAAGCCCACGGGCCGGTCACGTAGCCCAGGGCCACGACCATACCTTCGGTGGAGTCGCGGTTCGGGGCGGTGCCGAGGTTGTTCTTGGCCAAGCCCGACTTGAAGGAGTTGGTGTAGCCGACGCCGAGGCTGGCGCCCTGATAGTCGAACTGGATGCCGGCGAACACGGAGTTGGCGTCCTCCAGGGTGGCCTGGGAGGAAGTCAGGGTCTTGTAGCCGGAGGCGAACAGGAAGCCGAGGGCCGGAGTGACCGTCACGCCGCTGATCGTGGTCTTGTAGCGCAGACCGCCTTCGATCACGTCGCGATAGTTGGCGCGGCCGTTGATGGCGGTGGTGCTGGCGCCGTTGACCAGAGTGTCAGTGCGGTCGAAGTTGGCGCCGGAGTCGCCGGCCGACGGCATGTAGGACAGGCCGGCCTGGAAACCCTCGAAGCTGGGCGAGGTGTAGACCAGCTTGGTGCGGCGGGTCGTCGAGTTGCCGCCGAAGGTGGTGTAGTTGCCGGGGCTGGTGATCGCGCCGGAGATGCTGGTGCCCTGGACGTTGTAGAAGAACGCCGCCATGCCGCCGTCCGGACCCAGGCCGTTGCCCCAAACCGGGCCGACCGAGTTCAGCGCGGTGGTCATGAAGGTGGCGCGGGTCGAGTTCACGTCGCCGAAGTCGATGCGGCCGAAGCTGCCCTGCAGGAAGACCCAAGAACGGTCATAATCGGTGGTCGAGGTGCCCTGGAAAGCGGAGAAGCCGCCGCCGGTCTGGCCCTGGTTGCCGCCCGTGTTGAAATATTTGCGAACCGTGGCGCCATAGGTCAGGCCGTTGTCGGTCTTCGCCGAGGCGGCGAACTGCAGCAGCGTTTCCGACAGGAAGTCGTAGTTCTTCTTGCCATTGGCGGCGGTGCCGGCGAGGCCTTCATCACCACCGGCGTTGACGCCGAAGTAGCTCGAGAAAGAGCCGCCGATCGTCAGCGTGAACGGGGCTTTCGTCACGACCTGCTGCGCGGAGGCCGCGCCGGACAGGGCGATCGCGCCGAGCAGGGCGGTCGAGCCCAGGAGTAGTTTCTTCATCGGGTTATCCCTCAGTTGGTTGCCAGTCTTTGCCATCCCCGTAACCGCGGGCAGACCGAGACCAAGGCCCGGAACTCCTGCGTAGAGACTAATACAAGCACAAACCGTAAAAGACCGGACTGCGCAAGGGATCCACAAGGGATCTCCGCCGTTCTCCCGAAGGCGTGGCGCCATTACCACAGTCGATAGCCGTTCAATATGACCAGATTTGCCAAGGACCCTCCCTTGCCCTTAGCCGCTCAACAAGAGAAGCTTGCGCCATGACCGCACCGTCTCCTCCTTCGTTCACCGCCGTCGGTCCATGAACCGTCGCGATCGCCGCGCGCAGTCCGGAGCGGCCCTTGGCCCGCCGGCCGCCAAGGAATTCGCCCAAGCCCTGGCCGCGCATCAGGCGGGCCGGCTGGAGCAGGCGAGCAGGGGCTACGAAGCGCTGCTGCGCAAGGATCCCCGTCATATCGGCGCGCTGCACATGCTGGGCGCCTTGCGGCACCAGGCGGGCCGCTACGACGAAGCGGCGGATCTGATCGGCAGGGCGGCTGGGCTGAAGCCGGACGATCCGGCGATCCTAGGCGATCTGGGCGCCTTGATGCGGCTTTTGGGCCGTTCAACGGACGCTCTGACCGCTTACGAGGCGGCGGCGCGGCTCCGGCCGGCGGCGCCGGAATCCGCCTTCAACCTCGGCAACGCCCTCGCGGATCTCGGGCGGGCGGACGAGGCGAGAGAGCAGTTCGAGGAGGCGCTGCGGCGGCGGCCGGCCTATGTCGAAGCGCTCAACAATCTCGGCAATCTGCTCCTCAGCCAAGGCGATCTCGTCGGCGCGGCGGCGCGTCTGCGGCAAGCGGCGAAACTGCGCCCGGATCTGCCCGAGCCCTTGAACAATCTCGGCAATCTGCTGATCGACCTCGGCGACCTGTCGGGCGCGGTCGCGCAATATCGTCAGGCGCTGCGCTTCCGGCCCGATTATCCCGACGCCTTGCGCAATCTCGCGGCGGCGCTGGCGCGGCAGGGCAAGCCCGCGGAAGCCGTGGCGGCGCTCGAGAAGCTGCTGGCGCTGCATCCGGGTGACCGGCGGGCGGCCTTGGCGCGCGCGGCCATCCTCATCGATCAGGGCGCGGCGGAAGACGCGCTGCCCGTCCTCTTGACGGCCCTGGCGGAAGCGCCCTGGCCAATGGTCAAGAGCGCCTTCGCGCGCTGCATGGGACGGATCGAGAGCGCCCCGCCCGCCCTGGCCGAGCCGCTGACCCGCGCCTTGGCCGAGGGGTGGGGATCGCCCCGCCAGTTGGCGGTCGCCGCGATTCGCGTGCTGAAAGCGGATCCTGCGATCCAGGAGGCTCTGGCGCGAGTGGAGGCGGCCTGGCCGCAGCGGCTGACCGGCGACGCGCTGATGGATCCGGCGGGATGGGACAGGTTGGCGGAGAACGCCCTGCTTCAGAGCCTGTTGGAAACGGGCGTCGTCGGCGACGTCGCGCTCGAGCGGCTGTTCACCTGCCTGCGTGCGAGCTTCGCGCTCGATCCTGGCGCGTCCGTCACCCCGCTGCGCCTTTCCATCGCTCGGCAATGTTTCATCAACGACTACGCTTATGACTTGGCCGACGCGGAGCAGGAGGCAGTCGATTCGCTGCGCGCCAAGATCGAAGCGGCGATCACGAGCGGGGCGTCGATCGCCCCGAACTGGATCGCGGTCTACGCCGCCTATCGACCCCTGATTGGCCTGAACGGCGCCGCGTCCCTTCTCGAACGTCCTGATCTTTCACCCGTCGAGGCCTTGCTGCGTCAGCAGATTCGCGAGCCGTTGGAGGAGCGGCGGCTCGCGGCGGGTTTGCCGGCCTTGACCGTCGTGCGCGACGGCGTCTCCCAGCAAGTGCGCCAGCAATATGAGGAAAGCCCCTATCCGCGCTGGGTCGCGCTCGGACCGGCTGATCCGCCGATCGCCCTGTCGGTCGCGCTTCGGCGGCGTTTTCCTGGCGGACCCTATCAAGCCCCGGCGAAGGACCCGTCGATTCTGGTCGGTTTGGTCGCCGGCGGCGGCACGGGCCATCACCCGATCCAGACGGCGCGGCGCTACGTCGGCCTGCAGCTCACCGTGATCGACCTGAGCCTCGCCAGCCTGGGCTACGCCGCGCGCAAGGCGGCGGAACTGGGACTCTACAACATCACTTTCGCCCAAGCCGACATTCTGGAGCTTTCCGGCATGGAGGATCGATTCGACCTCATCGAATCGGTCGGCGTGCTCCATCACCTGGCCGATCCGATGGCCGGGTGGCGCCGGCTCGCCGCCGCGCTGAAGCCGGGCGGCGTGATGCGAATCGGGCTGTACAGCGAGCTGGCGCGGCGCGGGGTGGTGGCGGGACGCGCCCTGATCGCGGAGCTGGGGCTGGCCCCGACCGATCGCGACATCCGCGCCTTCCGTCAGCGCGTCATGGCGGCGCCGGAGGGCGACCCGATCCGCGGGCCTATGCGGCTGGACGATTTCTACTCGCTCAGCGAATGCCGCGACCTGCTGTTCCACGTGCAGGAGCACCGCTTCACGATCCCGCAAATCGCGGCGGCGCTGGAGGCGTTGGGGCTGGTCTTCGTCGGATTCGAAGTGGAGCCGGGCGTGGAGGCGGCGTTCCATGCGCTCAACCCGGCTCCCGGCGACCGCTATGACCTGGCCCGCTGGGCGACGTTCGAAGAGGCGCATCCCGACTGCTTCATCGGGATGTACCAGTTCTTCGCCCAGAAGCGGGGAGGCGCCTGACTGATCCCCTCACCCCGAGCTTGTCGAGGGGCGTGCTTCGACAAGCTCAGCAAGAGGGGGGTGGAGGCGCCCGTCCCAATTTCCTCACCCCGAGCTTGTCGAGGGGCGTCGGCTAGTTCACCGCCTTCTGGGCGTCATGCTTCTGCCGGGCGATGCGGCGGCTTTCGCCGTTTTGCGCGGCGGTCAGCCGGCGCTTTTCGCCCGACGTGACCACGCCGTCGGATTTGGCGGCGGCCTCGCGCTTCTGGATCCGGGCCTGCTGGCGCTTCAGCCGGGCGGCTTCGGTTTTGGTCAGGTTACCGGAGGCGACGCCTTGATCCGTCCGCTTCGCCTGGTTCTGCGCGCGCTGGTCGATGCGGGGGGTGGCGATGGGATCGGCGGTCTGGCTCCAGCCGGCGGTCGGGGCCAGGATGGGCGCGCCAATCAACAGGGCGGCGAGAAGGGCGGCTCGACATTGCTTCATCGGTCGTACTCCAAAGAGGGCGTCTCCCTCCACACGCCCGAGATTAGCGAACCCTGCGCGTGCTTCCGCTTAATTCAGCGTAAGAATTTCGCCAGATTCGCCCCGCGTCGCCTTGTCAGTCTCGACAGCGCGGGCCGGCTGCGCCAAGACTGCGCCCATGACTCGTCGCGTCGCCCTATTCGTCACTTGCCTGGTCGATCTTTATCGGCCGAGCGTTGGTTTCGCCGCCGTTCGTCTGCTGGAGCAGGCGGGATGGGTGGGGGGGGTTACAGCCGCGCCAACCAGCGGGGGGCCGCCCCCCGACAACAACCGGGAGAA
>JBMLRS010000337.1:0-7155 GCA_049240905.1 Elsteraceae bacterium | reverse complement strand
GGCGGGGTGGCCGCCACGGCGGCCGTGGCGGTCGCCAATCTGGGTGGGAAATCCGCGTTCTGGAGCCGGGTCGGCGACGATCAGGCCGGCGACTGGCTGGCGGCGGACTTGACGCGGCGCGGCGTCGGCATCGACGGGCTGCAGCGAGTCAAGGGCGGACGCACTGGCGTCTCAGCGGTGCTGGTCGATCCTCAGGGCGAGCGGATGATCGCCATCGCCGTGTTCAAGGGCGACGGCTACCCGCGCGATCTGCCGCTCGGCAAATTGAAGGACGGCGACGTCGCCCTGGTCGACGCGCGCTGGCCGGAGGGGGCCGGCGTGCTGCTGGAGGCGGCGCGGACGCGCGGCATGCCTCGCGTGCTGGACGCCGACGTCGGGGAGGACACCGCCCTGCGCTATCTCGCGGCCGGATCCGATCACGCGATCTTCGCAGCGGGCGCGCTGGCGCGCCTGTCCGGAACCAGCGATCCCGACGCCGGCCTCGCCTGGGCCAAGCGTCATTGCCCGGGGCTGGTCGCGGTCACCCTCGGCGAGAGCGGCGTGAAATGGAACGACGCGAATGGTTCCGGCCATCAGCCCGCCTTCGCCGTCACCGCGAAGGACACCACCGGCGCCGGCGACGTGTTCCACGGCGCCTACGCCCTGGCGCTGAGCGAGGGCCGGCCGGTGGTCGAGGCGATGCGGTTCGCGGCGGCGGCGGCGGCGCTCAAATGCCAGCGCGGGGCAGGATGGGACGGCATGCCCGACCGCGCCCAGGTCGATCAGCTTATCAAGGAGGGGAAGACCCGATGACGCTATCCGCCGGCAAGCTCTGGGGGATGCGGCGGCTGGCCGACTCCGCCGGGTTCTGGAAGATGGTCGCGATCGACCAGCGCACGCCGCTGTTCGGCCCGATCGCCAAGGCCCGCGGCGTAGCCGAGGCGCCCTATGAAGACGTCGCCCGCATGAAGGCGCTGCTGGCGCGCCATCTGGCCCCGAAGGGATCGGCCCTGCTGGTCGATCCCAACTACGGCTATTCCGCCGCCGTGCCTGAGACCCCGGCGCGCTGCGGCCTGATGCTTTCCCTGGAGCATCACGTGACGGAGGAGACGCCGGGCGGCCGCAAATCCCGCGACATCCCGGATTGGAGCGTGGCCAAGATCCGCCAGATCGGCGGCGACGCGGTCAAGCTGCTGATCTGGCATCGCGCGGATTCGGCGCCGGAGGTCCGCGCCCACCAATTGGCCTACGCCGAGGCGGTGGGCCGGGCCTGCAAGGCGCATGACATCGTCTATCTGCTGGAGGTGCTGGTCTATCCGCTGCCCGGCGAAGATCCGGTCGTCTCCCCGGAGCTGCGCGCCGAACGCGTGCTGGCGGCGGCGGCGGACTTCGCCGATCCGAAGTTCGGCGTGGACATCTACAAGATGGAGCCGCCGACCCAGTTGGCGGGCGTGCCCGACCCCGACGGCAAGGAGGCCGCCGCGGCCCAAGCGCTCTACGACAAGCTCGGCGCCCTGCTGCCCAGGCCCTGGGTGCTGCTGAGCGCCGGCGCCAGCGCGGAGGATTTCCGCCGCGCCTTGGTCTATGGCTATCGCGCCGGGGCCAGCGGTTATCTCTGCGGTCGGGCGATCTGGCACAACGCCTTCGCCGCCTTCCCGGATTTCGACCGGATCGAGACCCTGCTGCAGACCGAGTCCGTGGCCTATATCGACCGGATCAACGCGCTGACCGAGCAATCGGCCCTGCCCTGGCATCGCCACGCCAGCTTCCAAGGCATGCCGGCGCCGAGCCCGACCGGACCCCACTTCGCCGCCGCCTATCCTCTCGCCTGAAAGTCCGATTATGATTCGGTCCCGCGAGGCGGCGCGGCGCAGGCGATCGGTCCGGGGGAGGTCCCGCCCGGCCTGAAGCGGCAGGAGGAAAAGATAGGGCGGCATGGCGCGGACGGTAATCCTCACCCTCGGCCGCCTGCCGACAGCCCTGGATCTGGCGCGGGGCTTCGCCGCGATCGGCTGGCGCGTGGTGGTGGCGGAGCCCTTCGCCTGGCATCTCTGCCGCCCCTCCCGCGCGGTCGCGCGCAGCTATCAGGTGACCGCGCCGACCCGCGACCCTGACGCCTACGCCCGCCAGATCCTGGAGATCGCCGCGCGCGAGCAAGCGGAGCTGATCCTGCCGGTCTCCGAAGAGACCATGCATCTGGCGGCCCTGCATGACCAACTCCCGCCCGGCGTCCGGCTCTACGCCCCGCGCCAGCCGGAAATTCTGGCGCTCCACGGCAAGCGCAGCTTTAACAGCCTGGCGGCCAGCCACGGTTTGAGCGTGCCGGAGACTGTTGGTTTGGATCAGGCCTCCAAGCTGCTGGCGCAGGGCAGGATCGTGATCAAGCCCGAGTTTTCCTGCTCCGGGCGGGGGGTTCAATTTCTGGATCCGGGACAGACCCCGCCGCCTGTGGACCCGGCGCGACCGATGCTGGCCCAGCGCTTCCTGGCGGGGGAGCATGTCAGCAGTTTTTCCGTCGCGCATCAGGGTCAGATCCTGGCGACCTCGCTCTACCGCGCTGCGGTCACATCCGGCACGGTGGCCGTCGCGTTCGAGCGATTGGTCGACCGGCCGGACGCCGAGGCCTGGATCCGCCGCTTCGCCCAGGCCACCGGCCATAGCGGCTTTATCTCCTTCGATTTCATCATCGAGCCCGGCGGCGAGACGATGGCGATCGAGTGCAATCCCCGCGTCACCAGCGGCGTCCATTTCCTCGAGCCCGCCGATCTCGCCTGCGCGATCTTGAACCCGCGAGACGCGGCGATCGGCTTCCGTCCTCAGACGCGCCTTCAGCAATTCTACCCCTGCCTGACCGAAACCCAGGCCAGCCTGTTCAAGCGCCGCCGGCATCTGCGCCGAAATTTCGATGTCCTGCGCCGAACCCGCGACGTCGCCTGGGCGGGATCAGACCCCTTGCCTTTCCTTCTGATGCCGATCACCTCGATGGCGATCATGCGCCTGACCTTTGGCCAGGGCCTCAGCTTCGCCGAAGCCGCGACCGCGGACATCGAGTGGGCGTGAGCGCAGCCTTGCCCTTCGAAGGGTGAGTGAACGCCGCATCAATCCCGCTATCGATATTTCGCCAGGATCCGCTCCAAGGTCCCGTCGCGCGCAATCTCGTTCAGGGCTTTGACATAAGCGTCGATGTCGATCGGGGCTCTGCGGGAGATCGCGCAATAATTCTGGTAGCTGCTGTCCACCAGCCCGGTCTGCAGCACGGATGTTCGGTATTTCGGCGATTTCTGGAGATATTCGCCGCGGATCTTGGAGAACACGACGAAGTCCGCGCGGCCGGCGAGCAGCACGTCCAGGATGTTTTCGCTGGGATAGAGGTCGATCCGCCTGGTCTGGCCGTCCGCCACTTGCCGGGTCAGGTCGGCGTTGTGGTGATAGCCCTTATACGTGGCGAAGCTATGGCCTTTCAGGTCGGCGAAGGCGTGGATGTCCGCCTTGGCGGTCTGGGTGCGCCAGAACACGTCGCTGTCCGCGAACATCGGCTCGGTCCAGACCAGTTGATCGGCGATCTTGGTCCAGGCCGGCTGGATGTTGCAGACCAGATGACCATCGCCGGACAGCAGGGTGGCGTCGACCGAGCGGCGCGACTGCAGGCTGTAGACGATCTTCACCTTGGCGCGCTTCGCCGCCTCGTCGTTCATGTCCTTCAGGATGCCGCCGACGAAGGTGACGCCGTCGGTCATCACATAGGGCGCGGCGTTGGTGTCGGCGGTGAACATCTTGATCGGCCCTGCCCCTTGGGCGAGCGCGGACCAAGGCGCGACCAAGGCCAGGCAGGAAAGCCAGCCCGCGAAACGAAATCCACGGCGAAGGATTGCAATCATGCCGTGCAACCTTTGAAAACAAACATAAATTTGGGCGCGGATCTTACAGCACTTCTCGATTCTGTCGACCGGCAATACGCGGTTGCGATTGGTGAATTGAGGTGTTACCCGGATTTGCATGTCTTGGCCTCGCCTCTCGCTCTCCTTCACCGCCTACCTCACGCTGTTGTTCGGGGTGCTGGTGGTGTCCACCGCCCTCACCCTCGCCTGGGTCAGCGACCGAGGCGTGGTGTTGCTGCTTGAGTCGAACGGCTCGGCCAACACGGAGCGCGCCGCGCGCCAGATCGGGGCGGAGATCGAGGGTCTGTTCGCGCCGATCGAGGTGGGCGTGTCGCTGATGGCGCATCACCGCACCAATCTGGCGACCAGCCTGCCGATCCGGCTGGAGGGAGCGAGCTTCTTCAGAGAGACGCTGCTGGCGAACAAATCCGCCTCCTCCTTCTATGTGGGATATCAGAACGGCGATTTCTTCATGATCCGCCGGCTACGCGACGACGCGGAACGCGCCTTCTTCAAGGTTGGCCGCGAGGTGAATTTCATCGCCCAGAGCATCGACAGCGACGGCGGGACGCCCGAAGGCCGCTTCCTGTTCTTCGACAAAAACCTCGCCATCCTCGCCGAGGACGACCGGCCGGACTATCCCGAGCAATATGACCCGCGGCAGCGGGTCTGGTACGAGCAGGCCATGGCGCGCGACGGCGTCGCGCGGACCGATCTCTACGTCTTCCGCACCACGGGCATGGTGGGCCTTACCTTCGCCGTCCGCTCGCCGATCGCGCCGACCGTGGTGGCGGCGGACCTGACCCTGGAGGAGCTGTCCGCCATCGTCGGCCGGCTGAAGCCCACCCCGAGCGCGCAGATCATCCTGCTGAACGCGAGCGAGCAGGTGGTGGCGCATCAAACGGACGCGCTGCGCGCCGCGCGCGTGGAGGGCGACGCCATCCGGCTGAATGGCCTCAGCGCCTTCCCGGCGCCGGAGCTGCGGGCGCTGAGCGGACGGGTGACGGCCGCCATGAGGCCGGGCGAGCATGTCCGCTACAAGGTGGAGGGCCGAAACTGGGTGGGCAAGGCCGCGCCGATCGCGCTACGCGGCGGCGATCCGCTGACCCTGCTGGTCGCCATGCCTGAGGATGAGCTGCTGGCCGACGCGATCGCCATCCGCGACCGCATCCTGCTGGTCTCCTTGCTGATCTTCTGCGCGGCGATCACGCTGACCTTGACCCTGTCGATGTCGACCAGCGCCAAACTGGCGCGACTCAACGCGGTGGCGGAGCGGGTGCGCCATTTCGATTTCTCCGCGCGGTTTCATGAAGCCTCCCCCATCCGCGAGATCGACCAACTGAGCCGTGGCCTGGAGAAGCTGCGCCTCGCCTACGCCGCCTTCATGCGCATGCTGGCGCTGATCCAGCGCGAAAGCGAGCGCAAGGCGCTGCTGCCGGTGCTGCTCAACGAGCTTTCGGACCTGCTGGGCGCGCGGAAGGCGGTGCTCTATCGCGCTTCGTCGGGATTGAGCGGCGCGCCGGGGGCCCTGGCGGTGGAGGCTGTGAAGGATGGCGAGCGCGTGTTCCTGTTCCGCGCCCAGCCCGAGTGTGACGCGCCGACGCTGGCGCGCGCCGCCGCGGCGCCGGACGCTCCAGCCAGCCTCGGCGGCGTCATCGCCGCCAATGAGGTGACCCTGCCCGGCCTGCGCAACATCGCCCTGCCGCGCGTCGGCGACGAAGCCGCCCTGGCCTTCCCGCTGCGCGACGCCCAGGAGGAATTGCTGGGGGTGATCCTGTTCTTCCAATGCGCCGACCGACCCGACGGCGCGGAAGAGCTGGTCGCCGCCCTTGCAAAGACCGCCGCCGCCTGGCTGAAAACCCACCGCGAGAGCGCGGCGTAGGACGCCAAAAAGGCCTGACCCTGAGCCTGTCGAAGGGTCCTTGATTGGCTTGCGAACGATGTCCGGCGACCCACCGACAATCTCAGGATGCGGACACGAACAGTTTTCCTACTGAAGCTGAGGCCGCTTCAGGAAGCTCCGGCGGTCGGCGGAGGTCACGCGCAGCCAGCTTTCGCGGCCGTCGCGCACCACGCGCATGGGGATCTCCGCCCCGGCCTGGCCGCTGCTCCACAACTTTCGATAGAAATCCGAGAGGCTGGTGACTTCGCCGTCGCGGATGTCGCGGATCACGTCGCCCTGGCGCAGCCCGGCGCGGGCGGCGGGGCCGTTGTCGGCGACGCTGATCACCACCACGCGGCCGTCATTCTCGGCGGAGAACAGGCCCAACCAAGGGCGCGGCGGCTTGTTGATCTGGCCGCGGGTCAACAGGTCGTCGAGGATCGGCGGCAGCAGATTGATGGGGACCACCATGTTGATGTCGGTCGGGCCTTCGCCGCCGCCCATCTGCAGGCGCAGCGAGCCGACGCCCAGCAGCTTGCCGTCCGCGTCGATCAGCGCCGCGCCGCCCCAGGAGGGGTGGGCCGGGGCGATGAAGATCGCCTCCTCCAGCAGATATTCCCAGTAGCCCGCGAACTCCTGCTTGGCGACGATATGGGCGCGCACCGCGCGGCCCAACCCGTCGGCGAACAGCACGGGCGATCCCACCTCCGCCTTGTCCGGGTCGCCGAAGGGCAAAGCCGGCAGGTTCAGCTTGCCCAGCGCCTGCACCAGGCCGAAGCCGGTCTCCTGGTCATAGGCCAAGGCATGGCCGGGCACGACGCTGCCGTCGCGCCGCTTCAGCCAAACCTCCTCCGCCTCGGTGATCAGATAGCCGATGGTGAGCACCAAGCCGTCCTCGCGGATCACCACGCCGCTGCCCTCCCGGCGCACGCCAAGCGTGGCGGCGGTGAAGGCGTCCTCCGGGATGGAGGCGTGGACGCTGACGACGGATCGTAAGATCGGATCGAGCTCCATTTGATTTCACCCTCCTCTTGCTCGGTTCGGTTGCAGCGGTCGAACAGTCACTATACGCGCGGGATCGACCGCGCTCACGTTCTTTGAGTCAATCTAGCGCGGGAGCGCCGCCGGGCCAGAACATCCCCCAATCAGGCCGACGCGCCGTCGAGAATGGCCTCGGCCAGCGCGTCGCATAGCCGGTCGTTGGATCCGGCCCGACGGATGAGCGCGACCTCCAGCCGCTCCACCGCAGGCAGACCGTCCGAGGCGTCCAGCGTCGCCAGCCCGGGCGGGGCCGACATGCGCGTGACGGCCGCGACCGCGAGGCCCGCCTCCACGATCGTGATCAGCGCGGACTGGCTGAAGCTCTCATAGGCCGGCCGAAAGCGGATCTCGCTGCGGGTCAACGCGGCCAACACG
>JBMLRS010000336.1:0-2165 GCA_049240905.1 Elsteraceae bacterium | reverse complement strand
GATCAGCCGTTCATAGCCGGGCTGATTGCTTTCAGGCGGGTTCGCCATCTCACTTCCTCCTCACCAGACCACGCCGATCGGCCAGGGCACGAATTCGCTCTCTCCCACGCCGGCAAGCTCGCTTTTGGTTTTCTCGCCCGACGCGTGGCGCAGGATCTGCTCGAAGATCCGCCGGCCCATCTCCTCCAGCGAGGCTTCGCCGTCGATCACCACGCCGCAATTGATGTCCATGTCCGCGATCATGCGCTGATGCATCGGCGTGTTTGAGGCCAATTTCACCGTCGGCGCCGGGAAGGAGCCGAAGCAGGAGCCGCGCCCGGTGGTGAAGGCGATCATGTTGGCCCCGCCGGCGATCTGGCCGGTGGCGGAGGCCGGGTCGTAGCCGGGCGTGTCCATGAACACCAGGCCGCGCGCCGTCACCGGCTCGGCGTAGCGGTAGACCGCCATCATCGGCGCGTTGCCGCCCTTCTTCACCCCGCCCAGCGCCTTTTCCAGAATATTGGCGAGACCGCCGGCGTTGTTGCCGGGGCTGACCACGCCGTTGATCTGAGTGTCGCGCCCCTTGCTGTGCTCCAGCCACCAGTCGATGCGATCCAGCAGCTGCCGCCCCACTTCAGGGGTTACGGCGCGCGCGGTCAAA
Organism: Elsteraceae bacterium; assembly: GCA_049240905.1. Classification (GTDB taxonomy): domain Bacteria; phylum Pseudomonadota; class Alphaproteobacteria; order Elsterales; family Elsteraceae; genus JBMLRS01. The sequence goes on along the minus strand of JBMLRS010000336.1, from coordinate 1,525 downwards.
GTCTGCTCCGCGCCATAGATCTCCGGCGTCTCGGACAGGATCGCGGTTCCGCCATGGCGCACCAGGATGTCGACCGCCACGCCCAGCGCCGGATTGGCCGACAGCCCGGAAAAACTGTCGGACCCGCCGCATTGCAGGCCGATCGAGATATGCTCGGCGGAGGCCGGCGCGCGAGTACTTCGATTGGCCAGAGGCAGCATGGCCTGCACCATTTCCTTGCCCTGCTCGACCGACCGGCGCAGCCCGCCGCTCTCGCTCAGCACCAGCGCCTGCAGGGTCGGTCCCAGGCTCAAGCCCTGATCCTGCAGAAAGCCTTCCAGATCATTCGCTTCGCCGCCCACGGCGATCAGCAGGGTCGCCGCCGTGTTGGCGTGCTTGACCACGCCGCCCAGGGTGCGGCGCAGCAGATCCATCGGCTCGCCGCTGCGCTCCATCCCGTCGCCCAGCGCGTGGATATAGGGAACGACGGCGTCGACGTTCGGAAACTCGGCGATCCGATCGGCGGTGAAATAATTGGCGATCTTGCGCGCGACCGTCGCCCCGCCATTGCCCAGCGCCATCACGCCGAGGATGTTGCGCGTGCCGACCCGCCCATCCGCGCGATGATAGCCCAGGAACTGCGCCCGCTCGGCGGGCGGCACAAACTGGGTCGGGCGATAGTCGCGGCTGAAGGCGTAGTCCTTCTCCACCGCGTCGAAGCGGATATTGTGGCTGTGCAGATGGGTTCCCGGCGGAATGTCATCAGCCGCATAGCCGATGACCGTATTGTATTTCAGGATCTTCTCCCCCGCCTTGATGAAGCGGGTCGCGATCTTGTGGCCGGACGGCACCTCCTGCTGCGCCGTCACGCCTTCGTCGGGCGCGGGCGTTCCCGCGCTGACCTGATGACGCGCGACCACGACATTGTCGCGCGGATCCAGACGGATGAACGGGTTGGTCAATTCAGCACTCCGATCGGCCAGGGCGCGAACTCGTTCTCGCCCATCCCCTCTTCTTCGCTGCGGGTCTTCGCGCCGGAGGCGTGGGCCAGAAGGCGGTCGAAGATCCGCCGACCCATTTCCTCGACCGTCGCCTCGCCGTCGATCACCGCGCCGGCGTTCAAGTCGACGTCGCCGCCGGTTCGGCGAAAGGCGGCGCTGTTGGAGGCGATGGTGCAGGTCGGCGCGGGGTAGGAGCCGAAGGCGTCGCCGCGCCCGGTGGTGAGGGCGATCAGATTGGCCCCGCCGGCGATCTGTCCGGTCACCGCGATCGGGTCATAGCTCGGCGTGTCCATGAAGGTCAGGCCTGTCGCGGTCACCGTTTCGGCGTAGCGGCGGACACCGTGAATTTGGCCCGTTCCCGCCTTGGCCAGGCTGTCCAGCGCCTTCTCCCGCACGGTGGCGAGGCCGGCGGCGGCGTTGGCCGGGTTCAAGCGCCCGTCCCGTTCGACGTCGCGGCCGCGGGCGTAGGTCTCCGTCCACCAGGCGAGCCGCTCTTTCAGCTTTGCCGCCGTCTCCGCATCGGCGGCGCGCGCGACCAGATGATC
>JBMLRS010000335.1:0-2163 GCA_049240905.1 Elsteraceae bacterium | reverse complement strand
AAGCGATGCGGGAACGCCGCTTCACCGCGCTGGGCCAATACGCCGCCTCGCCGACGCCAAACTATCCGCCGCTGCGCAATCTGCACTCCACCAGCATCCCGACTGCCGCGAACAACTACAGCGGCACAAATTATGCTGGGTTCCGCAACGCCGAGATGGACGCGCTGATCACCGCGCTGCTGAGCGAACTGGATCCGGTCAAACGCCAGGCGAACTGGAAGCGCATGCAGGCGATCTACACGGAAGAACTGCCAGGCCTGCCGCTCTATTTCAATTCCGAGCCCTACGCCCTGCCGAAATGGTTGAGCGGCCTGACCCCGCCCACGAACGGCGACACCTCCACCATCCATATCGAGCTGTGGCGGGCGAACTGAGCGCATGACAGCGCCCAATCTGTTGCGTGTGGAAGGTCTCGCGGTAGAATTCACCACCGATCGCGGCGTGCTACCCGCCGTGGCCGGGATTTCCTACCGCATCCCCAAGGGAAAAACCCTGGGCGTGGTGGGGGAGAGCGGCTGCGGCAAATCCATGACCGCGCTCGCCCTGCTGGGCCTCACCCCCAGCAACGGCCGCGTCTCCGGCCAGATCCATTTCGACGGTCGGGAGCTGAACGCGCTGGACGCGGACGGCTGGTCGCGCGTGCGCGGCAAGCGCATCGCCATGATCTTCCAGGAGCCGATGACCGCGCTGAACCCGGTCACGCCGATCGGAACCCAGATCGGCGAAGTGCTGGTGCTGCATGAGGGCTTGAGCGCGGACGCCGCGTTCGAGCGCGCGATCGATCTGCTGCATGAGGTCGGCATCCCCGCCCCGGCGGAGCGCGCCAGGGCCTATCCGCATCAACTATCGGGCGGCATGCGCCAGCGCGCGATGATCGCGATGGCGCTGGCCTGCCGGCCGGAGCTGCTGATCGCGGATGAGCCGACCACCGCGCTGGACGTCACGATCCAGGCGCAGATCCTGGAGCTGATGCTGGAGCTGCAGGACCAGATCGGCATGGCGATCCAGTTCATCAGCCATAACCTGGGCGTGATCTCGGAGATCGCCGATGAGATCGTTGTCATGTACGCCGGCCGGATCGTGGAGCGCGCCAGCGCCGCCGATCTGTTCGCCGCCCCGCGCCATCCCTACACCCGCGGCCTGATCGCGACCCTGCCGCAGATTGGCCGGCGGGTGGAGCGGCTGCCGATCATCAAGGGTATGGTGCCCGACCTCACGCGCGCCTTCGCCGGCTGCGCCTTCGCCGATCGCTGCCCGCTGGCGATCGCGGAATGCCGCCAGGAAGTTCCCATGCTGCTGCCGGTGGCGCCCGGCCATGACGTCGCCTGCATCCGGGCCAACGCATGAGCGACGCGCTGCTGGAGATCTCCAACCTCTCGGTCCGCTTCAAGCTGGGCCACGCAGGCTTGCTCGCGCGGCTGACCGGGGCCGCTCAGCGGGAGCTGCGGGCGGTTGAGAGCGTGACCCTGACCATCAAGCGGGGGGAGACCCTGGCGCTGGTCGGCGAAAGCGGCTGCGGCAAGACCAGCCTCGGCCGCGCCGTGGTCGGGCTCTACAAGCCTTCGCAAGGCCAGGTGACCTGGCGCGGCGCCGACGTGACGAAAGAGAAATCGGCCCGCCGCGCGATTCAGATGATCTTCCAGGACCCCTACGGCTCGCTCAACCCGCGCCTGCCGGTCAGCCGGGTGCTGACCGAGCCGCTGGAGATCCATGGCGTCGGCTCCAGATCCGAACGGGCGGACCGCGCGCGCGACCTGATCCAGCTGGTGGGATTGCCGGTGGACGCGCTGAACCGCTATCCGCACCAGTTTTCCGGCGGGCAGCGCCAGCGGATCGCGATCGCCCGCGCGCTTGGGCCGGAGCCGGAGCTGATCGTGGCGGACGAGCCGCTCTCCGCGCTCGACGTCTCGATCCAGAGCCAGATCCTGAACCTGATGTCGGACCTGCGCGCCCAGCGCGGCCTGTCCTATCTGCTGATCTCGCATGATCTGTCCGCGGTCGATCATCTGGCCGATCGGATCGCCGTGATGTATCTGGGCCGGATTGTGGAGCTGGGCTCGCGCGACGCGGTGTTCAAGCGCCCCGCCCACCCCTACACCCGCGCGCTGGTCGACGCGATCCCCAGTGTCGGCATTGGCAAGCGCAGACGCGGCCGGGTGATCG
>JBMLRS010000334.1:0-6903 GCA_049240905.1 Elsteraceae bacterium | reverse complement strand
CGCGGATGATGTCCATGCAGAGTTCGACGCATTCATCGCAGATGAACACCGTCGGACCGGCAATCAACTTTCTCACCTCATGCTGGCTCTTGCCGCAGAAGGAGCAGTACAAAGTGCTCTTGGCGTCGCCGCCCCCGGTCTTGCTCATCTCTCGACACTCCTCGGCGTCCTTGAGGCGGCGGGTCTAGCGCCGCCTTGGCGTCAAACCGGACGCCCTCCGCCGTTTTCAATCCGATGCAAGCATCGTCCCAGATTCATCCCCCACACAATGACTCTGTCCGCCCGAATCTGGAAGAGGCGTGATTCAGGGCGGTCAAAGCCGCGGTGGGTTCCTACGCGGCCTGACGGCCATCCTCGCGCGGCGGGCGCGCGGTGACGACTTCGTCAACCAAACCGAACTCCTTGGCCTCGTCCGGCGACAGGAACTTGTCGCGCTCCATGGCGGCTTCGATCGCCTCGATCGGTTGACCGGTATGGGTGGCGTAGATCTGGTTGAGCCGGCCACGCAGGCTGATGATCTCGCGCGCCTGGATTTCGATGTCGCTCGCTTGCCCCTGCGCGCCGCCGGACGGTTGATGGATCATCACGCGCGAGTTCGGCAGGGAGTAACGCTTGCCCTTGGCCCCGGCGGCCAGCAGCAGCGACCCCATGCTCGCCGCTTGCCCGACGCAGAGCGTCGAGACGTCCGGGCGGATGTATTGCATGGTGTCGTAGATCGCCAGGCCGGAGGTGACGATGCCGCCCGGCGAGTTGATGTAGAGGGCGATGTCCTTGCTCGGGTTCTCCGATTCAAGGAACAACATCTGGGCGCAGATCACGCTCGCGACCGCGTCGTTCACCGGACCGGTCATGAAGATGATCCGCTCCTTCAAAAGGCGGGAGAAGATATCGAACGCGCGCTCGCCCCGTGCCGTCTGCTCGACGACCATCGGGATCAGGCTGCTCATCATAAAGTCATGCGGATCGCGCATCGGAATTTCCTTGGAGTGCGGCGCCGAGGAGCGCGCGGCGGGGCGGTTAGGCCTCGACTTCCGCAAGCAGTTCCTCGGCCGTGACGGGTTTCTCGGTGACGGTGGCCATTTCCAGCACGAAGTCGACCACCTTCTCCTCGTAGATCGGCGCCCGAAGGCTGTCGATCGCGCCTGGAGTGTTGCGGTAAAAATCGACCACGTCCTTTTCCTTGCCGGGATAACGACGCGCCTGATCGAACACCGCCCGACGCACTTCGTCTTCCGTCACTTGGATATTGTTGCGCCGACCGATGTCGGAAAGGAGCAGGCCCAAACGAACGCGACGTTCAGCGATCGTGCGAAACTCCGCCTTGATCTCGTCGTCGGTCTTGCCCTCGGTCTCCGGGTCCGTCACGCCGCGGGCGCGGGACTCTTCGACTTCCTTCCAAATCGAGTTGAATTCGGCTTCGACCATGCCGGACGGCACGACGAAATCATGACCATCAGAGAGCTGATCAAGCAGGCTGCGCTTCAGGCGTTGACGGGCAGCGCCCTGATACTCGCGGGTGATCTGATCCCGCACGGCCTGACGCAGCGCGCCCACATCCTCAAGCCCGAGGGTCTTGGCGAACTCGTCGTTCAGCTCAGGCGTCTGCGCGGCCAGGATCTCGTTGATCTTGCACTCGAAGGTCGCTTCCTTGCCGGCCAGTTCGGCGCTGCCGTAATCGGCTGGGAAGGAGACGGTCACGACGCGCTCTTCGCCGACGGACGCGCCGACCAGTTGCGCCTCGAAGCCGGGAATGAACTGACCGGAGCCGAGCGTCAGCGGGAAGTCCTTCGCCGCGCCGCCTTCGAACGGCACGCCATCGATCTTGCCCAGGAAGTCGAGCTTCACCTGATCGCCCATCTCAGCCGGACGCGCAGGCTCGAGCGCGACGTAGTTCTTGCGGTTATTCAAGATCTTGCCGACGTTTTCTTCAACCGCCTCGTCAGCGACGTCAACCGTCATCCGCTCCAGCTTCAGCCCGGCCAAATCGGGTTCCGGCACGTCGGGCAGGGTCTCGAAATCGATCGTGAACTCCAGATCCACGCCCGGCGCGAAGCTGACGATCTCGACCTTCGGCTGCATCGCTGGCCGCAGGCCGCGATCCGTCATGGTCTGGTTCGTCGACTCCTGGACGGCCGTCTCCAGCACCTCGCCCATCACCGAGCCGCTGTAACGCTGCTTCAGCAGCGCCATCGGGATCTTGCCCGGCCGGAAGCCAGGCAGTTTCACTGTGCGGCCAATCTCCACGAGCTTCGCGTGAATATGCCCATCGACGGTGGCGGCCGGCAGAACGACTTTGAATTGCCGACGCAGGCCATCGGAAAGCGTCTCGGTAACGTGCATCGAACACCTTATTTTTATGCGAACGGCGGACGTAGTGTCTTTCGCCGTCAGCGTCAAGGAACTGTCTTAAACCCGCGAGGGATTAGCGCTGGTACGGGTGACAGGAGTCGAACCTGCAAGCCTCTCGGCACTGGAACCTAAATCCAGCGTGTCTACCAGTTCCACCACACCCGCGCATCCGCCATCCCTAGCGCGGCGAGGTCGGCTCTGGCAAGGTCGGCGAACGATCGCGCGGCCGCGCGTGGATCGCAAACCCGCGGTTTATTCGGTCAGCGCCGCTGAGCGCCCTGCTCCAGCCGAAGCTTGAGCTTCGCCAGCGCGGTGCGCTTCAAGCTTTCGACATGGCCCGTGGCCGGCCCCATGACCGAGACCTCAAGCCCCGTGTCCATGTCGACCGCCGTCATCTTGGCGTAGGCGCCAATGCGCTGGAGTTCGAAAATCACGTTCATGCTCGCTTTATATCGGAAAATCGCGCCGCAATCGAACGCCGCTTGTGGTCGCAGCGCATTTTAATGTTACTTCCGGTGACAAGTTCGCGCTCAACCGCGCCCAAGGAGACAATTGATGACCCCTGACGATCTCGCCTCCGCCGCCGTGACGGCGAAAAGCAGCCGCGCCGCGTTCGATTGGTCGGACGCCCTTCTGCTCGAGGCCCAGCTCACCGAAGACGAGCGCATGATCCGCGACACCGCGCGCGCCTATTGCCAGGACAAGCTGATGAGCCGCGTCCAGAAGGCGTTCCGCGACGAGCATTTTCATCGCGAGATCATGTCCGAGATGGGCGAGCTGGGGCTGCTTGGCCCGACCATCGAAGGCTATGGCTGCTCCGGCGTGAATTATGTGTCCTACGGGCTGATCGCCCGCGAAGTCGAGTATGTCGATTCGGGCTACCGCTCGGCGATGAGCGTGCAATCCAGCCTGGTGATGCATCCGATCCACGCCTATGGCGACGAGGCTCAGCGTCAGAAATACCTGCCCAAGCTGGCGTCGGGCGAATGGGTCGGCTGCTTCGGCCTGACCGAGCCTGATCATGGCTCCGACCCCGGCTCCATGGTCACCCGCGCCCGCACGGTTCCCGGCGGCTTCTCCGTCTCCGGCGCCAAGATGTGGATCTCCAACTCGCCGATCGCGGATGTTTTCGTGGTCTGGGCGAAGGACGACGCGGGCGAGATCCGCGGCTTCATCCTCGAGCGCGGCATGAAAGGCCTCTCCACCCCGAAGATCGAAGGCAAGTTCTCGCTGCGCGCCTCCATCACCGGCGAGATCGTGATGGACGAGGTGTTCGTGCCGCAAGAAAACCTGCTGCCCAACGTCAAGGGCCTGAAGGGTCCGTTCGGCTGCCTGAACAACGCCCGCTTCGGCATCGCCTGGGGCGCGCTGGGCGCCGCCGAGTTCTGCTGGAAGCAGGCTCGCCAATACACCATGGACCGCAAGCAGTTCGGTCGGCCGCTCGCCGCCAATCAGCTGATCCAGAAGAAGCTCGCCGACATGCAGACCGAAATCTCGATCGGCTTGGAGGCTTGCCTGCGCGTCGGACGCCTGAAGGACGAAGGCAAGGCCGCGCCGGAGATGATCTCCCTGATCAAGCGCAACTCCTGCGGCAAGGCGTTGGACATCGCCCGTCAGGCGCGCGACATGCTCGGCGGCAACGGCATCTCAGACGAATATCACGTCATCCGCCATGTGCTGAACCTCGAGGCGGTCAACACCTACGAGGGCACGCACGACATCCACGCCCTGATCCTGGGCCGGGCGCAGACCGGCATCCAGGCTTTCAGCGCGTAAGCCTCACTCCGGCGGGCAAACCAGATTGCGGCGGACACGCTCTAGCGGGTCCCCGTCGATCGGCCGCCGGGTGCAAACAGGCGTATACTCGCCATAGGCCTGAGCGTGGCGCAGCGTCGCCCGCTCCGCGGCGGGAAAGAAGTCGTTCTCCAGCCGCGTCCTGGTCTCCTGCGCCTCCGCGAGGCGGCGCCGATAGCTGTTCAGTTCAGCTTCGTTCGCGCCGTCGATCCGCGTGCGCTCATAGTCCAGCGCCTCCTCCTCGGACTTCAGCTCCGCCTGCAGCCGCTCGAACCGCGCGCGCGCCAGGTCGCTTTCCGCGCGACGCTTCTCCACGATCGGCGCCAGGCAAAGACAGCGAGCGACCAGCGCCGGGTCGCGCACCACGTCCGACTGCGCCGAAGCCGCCCCGGAGACGAAAGCGACAAAAACCGCGCCGACCAGGCAATGCGTCGGAAATGAATGCAAAACCGTCATGAAACGATCATAGAGACTGCGTCGGCGAAGTGGACCGCGAGATGCAGGGACGTCCAGGTACGGCGTGGGAAGGACAGGAGAGCGGATGATCACGTTGCATACCCCGGTGGATGGCAAAATCGAGTGTCGAACCGTCGAACTCTCCGAAGCGCCTTTGGAACAGGCTCTCTACTACGAAGATCTCAAGAAAGCGCTTTGGTATGATCTTTTGGAGCCGACCCATGACGAAATCAAGGCGGTGGAGCGCTGCCTTGGCGTCGAGCTGCCGACCCAGGAGGATATGCAGGAGATCGAAGTCTCCAGCCGGCTTTACGAGGAAAGCGGCGCCCTGTTCCTGACCGCCACCATTCTGTCCAAGACCGACACCGACCGCCCGGAAAGCGCCGCGATCAGCTTTGTGCTCACCAAGTCCGCCCTGGTCACGCTGCGCTTCACCCGTCCGCTGCCGTTCCAGACCTACGCCGCGCGCATGCAGCGTTCGCCGACGGCCTGCAACTCCAGCGACGCGATCATGGTCGGCCTTCTGGAGGCGGTGGTCGACCGGCTCGCCGACGTGCTGGAGCGCACCAGTTCGCAGATCGAAAGCCTCGCCTTCTCGATCTTCGACAAAAGCAAGGCCTCGACCAGCGAACTGATGCAGGACGCGCTGCAGCAAGTCGGCCGCTACGGCACCCTGATCTCCAGCGTCAGCGAAAGCCTGGTCACCTTGAGCAGGCTGCTGGCCTTCATCTCGATCGCCACCAGCCACCTCAGCAAGGAGAGCCGGGCGCATGTGAAGACCATGACGCGCGACGTGCGCTCCTTGAACGAACACACCGCCTTCATGTCCTCGAAAATCAATTTTCTGCTGGACGCGACCTTGGGGCTGATCAACATCGATCAGAACCGGATCGTGAAGCTGTTCACCGTCGCCGCCGTGATGTTCATGCCGCCGACCCTGATCGCGAGCATGTACGGCATGAATTTCAAGCACATGCCAGAGCTGGAGTGGGAGTTCGGCTATCCTATGGCGGTATGCCTGATGGTGCTGTCCGCCCTGCTGCCCTTCCTGTATTTCCGCAGCCGGAAATGGCTATAGCTTCTTGAGCTCCATCTGCCAGAACTGCTCCAGCTTGCGGTAAAGCGCGCTGGCGCTCTGGATCTCCTCCGGCTTCTGGGTCTCCACCAGGGCCGCGACCTGCGCGTCGAACATCTGGTCGATCTTGCGCCACAGCTCCAGCCCGCGCTGGGTCAGGCGGACATGGAAGGAGCGCCGGTCATGCACCGATCTCTCCTGCTCCATATAGCCGTTATCGACCATCTTGCGGACGTTGTAGGAGACGTTGGAGCCCAGGTAATAGCCGCGATGGGTCAATTCGCCGACGCTCAGCTCGTTCGGCCCGATATTGAACAGGATCAGGCACTGGACGCTGTTGATGTCCTCAATCTTCGAGCGGTCGAGCTCGGCGCGGATCACGTCCAAGAACTGCCGGTGCATCCGCTCGGTAAGGCGGATCGCGTCGAGATAGATCTCTTTGGCGCCGACGGGTTGCGGCGCTGCGGCTGTGGGCATCGCGTCTCCTAGCCCTTGCGTTGAAGCATCGTCACGATCGCCGAGAAATCCCGATGCGCGGCGCCGTTGGCGCAAAACACATCATACAGATTCGCCGCCATGGATCCCATCGGCGTCGCGGCGCCGGCGGACAGCGCCGCGCCTTCCGCCAGACGCAGGTCCTTCAGCATCATCGCCGCGGAGAAACCCGCCGCGTAACCGCGATTCGCCGGAGAGGTCGGCACCGGGCCGGGCACGGGGCAATAGCTGGTCAGGGACCAGCATTGACCGGAGGACTTTGAGCTGATGTCGAACAGGGTCTGCGCGTCCAGCCCGAGCTGCTCGGCCAGCGCGAAGGCCTCGGAAACCGCGATCATCGAAACGCCCAGGATCATGTTGTTGCAGATCTTGGCGGCCTGCCCGTTCCCGCTGGGGCCGGCGTGCACGATGGTCTTGCCCATCGCCTCAAGGATCGGCTTGGCGCGCTCGAACGCAGCCTTGCCGCCGCCGACCATGAAGGTCAGGGTCCCGGCCTCGGCCGCGCCGACGCCGCCGGAGACCGGGGCGTCCACCATCTCCATGCCGTTCGCCATGGCGGCGCCGCCGAGGCGGCGGGCGGTCACGACGTCGATGGTGGAGCAATCGATCAGCAAAGTGCCGGGGTCGGCTGCGGTGAGCACCCCGCCGTCCGTCATGTAGGCGGAGACGACCTGCGGACCGGCCGGGAGCATGGAGACCACGGCTTCCACGCCCACCACCGCCTCAGAGGCGGT
>JBMLRS010000333.1:0-6118 GCA_049240905.1 Elsteraceae bacterium | reverse complement strand
GCATGGTGCGCTGGCCGGGTTTTTGGTCGAGCAGCGGCCATTTCACGCCCTTGGGCCGGCCGGTGGTGCCGGAGGAGTAGAGCATGTCCAGGCCCTGGGACTCATCGGCGATCGGGGATTCGGGCTGCGCGGCGACGGCCTTGTCCCAGTCCGCGAAACCCTCGCGGTCGGCGTCGACCATGAACCAATGGGCGAGATCGGGCAGGCGGGCGCGCAGGCTCTCCATCAGCGCGCCCTGCGCCCGCGAGGTCACCACCAATTTCGCGCCGCAATCGCGGAGGATATGCTCCACCTCGTCGGCGATCAGGTGGGTGCTGACGGCGGTGTAGTAGAGGCCGGACCGATCGGCCCCGAAGCAGACCTCCAGGAACTGCCGGTTATTCTCCATCAGGATGACGATATGGTCGCCGCGCCGCGCGCCGCAGGAGCGGAACAGATGGGCCGCCTGGTTGGAGCGCGCCTCAAGCTGGCGATAGGTCACGGCCTCGCCGCTACGGACCATCTGGTAGGCGATCTTGTCCGGCGTGGTCGCCGCGAAATGGGAGGGGTAGAGCATGGTCAATGCGCGATCCAGATCTTGCCGTATTGCTGGCCGGACTTGAGACGCAGTAGCGCCGCCTTCAGATCCTCGAAGGGGAATCCCTGATCCATGACCGGCTTGATGTTGTGCTGAGCGATGGCGGCGAGCATGCGCTCGAAACCGTCGCGATGGCCGACGGTGACGCCCTGCAGACGGACCTGGCGGGCGACGATCGGGCCGAGCGAGGCGTTCAAGGCCAGGCCGGACAGCACCCCGATCACGGAGAGAGTCCCGCCCGGTCGGATCGCGCGTAAAGAGAGCGGCAGGGTCTTCTCCCCGCCCAGCTCGATGATGTTGTCGAACCCGCCGCGATCGGCGGTGACGTCGCGGGAAGCCTTGGCCCAGTCTTCGGTCGTCACATAATTGATCGTGGCGTCGGCCCCGGCGGCGCGCATGCGCTCCAGCTTTTCATCCGAGGAGGAAATGACGGTCACATGGGCGCCGTGGATCTTGGCGAAGGCCAGGGCGAATTGGGCGACGCCGCCGGTGCCCTGCACCAGGATCTTGTCGCCAGACTTCACATGGCCGAGGGTGACCAGCGCGCTCCAGGCGGTCAGCGCCGCGCAGGGCAGGGTGGCGGCCTCGGCGAAGCTCAAGCCGTCCGGCAGCCGCACGACGCCTTCCTCAGAGAGCCGCATATAGTCGGCCATCGCGCCGTCGAGCGGCCCGCCCAGCGCCTTCTGGAAGCTTTCGGCGCGCGCGTCGCCGCCGACCCAGGACTGGAAGAAGGTCGGGCAGACTCGGTCGCCGATCTTGACGCGCGTGACGCCCTCACCGATCTCGACCACTTCGCCAGCCCCGTCCGAAACCGGGATCAGCGGCAACTCGCCCGTGCCCCGGCCATAGCCGCGGTCGAGCACCACCAGATCGCGGAAGTTCAGCGAGGCGGCCTTCATCTTCACCAGCACCTCGCCCGGACCGGGCGCCGGAATCGGGCGTCGCGCCAGGGTTAGATGATCGAAGCCCCAGTCGCCCTGAAGCTGAAAAACCCGCATGTCGCTCATCAGTCCTGATCCTTCTTCGGCCGGGTCGGCGCCATGAGCTTGGCGACCCGCTCCAGCAGCATTTCGGTGGAGCCGTCGACCAAAGAGGCGAACTGCGCGCCGATCAGGTGACGGCCCAGAGGGTGGGCGCGGGTCAAGCCTTCCGCGCCCATGGCGTGAATCAGTTTCGGCAGCTGCTCGCCGACGATCCGGCTGGCCAGGATCTTGGCCTGGGCCGCTGGCAACTGCACGTCCTCGCCGGCCTCCAACGCCTGGGCCGCCGCTTTCGTCAGCGCGCGGGCGCCGGCGAGATCGACCGAGGCCTGCGCCAGGATCCAGCGCCAACCCTGATGCTGGTTCAGGGGCTGGCCGAAGGCCTGACGCCGCGCGCCATAGTCGGCGACCAGACGCAAGGCGGCGTCCAACATCCCGCAGCACATCGCGGCGACATAGATCCGCGCGCCGTTGATCTCGTTCAGGATCGATTTGAAGGCGGCGCCGGGCGCGCCGATCATCTCATTCTCGCGGACTAGGTAGCCTTGCAGCCGGAAACTCCCCGAGCCGCAGGTTTGCAGGCCGACGCTGTTTGAATCCAGGCCGCGCAGGAAGCCTTCGCGTTGTGTGTCCACCAGGAAGGCGGCGATCCCGGTCATGTCGCCCGGCGCCTTGGTTTGGGCGTAGACGATGATCGTGTCGGCCTGGGTGGCGTTGGTGATCCAGGCCTTCTGGCCGGTCAGCCGCCAGCCGCCGTCGCAGGCCTCCGCGCGAGTCAGAATCGCGCTGAAATCGGAGCCGGCGGTGGGCTCGGTCAGCGCTGTGCAGCCGATCCGGGCGCCGGACAGCAGATCCGGCAGAAACGCCGCGATCACCTCGGGCGGGCAGACCTCGGCGATCTTCTTGGCGACGTTGTGGCTGTTGACCACGGCCATCGCGACGCCGAAATCAGCGCCGGCCAGGATTTCGCAGATCTCCGCCTTGGCGGCGAAGCCCGATCCTGCGCCGCCCAACGCTTTGGGAACCTCCATGCCGATCAGGCCGAGCGCGCCGACCTCTGCGAAAAGGGCGCGCGGGATCCCGCCTCGGGCTTCCCATGCGGCGGCCTGCGGCGCGATCGTCTCCGCCGCGAAACGGCGGGCGGATGCGATCAGATCGCTCATCGCGGCGATCTGTTCAGCCGGCGCGCGAGGAATCCGACCGCCTGCTGCATGGCGTGCAGCGCGCCGCGCGGCATGAAGATGGTCGCCAGCACCAGCAGCAGCCCGTAGACGATCAAGCGGAAGCTGTCGGCGATGCGCAGATATTCCGGCAGAAACACCACGGCGAGCGCGCCGAGGATCGGGCCGAACAGCGTGCCGCTGCCGCCCAGGATCACCGCCAGGATCGCGTCCAGCGACTGGGCGACGCCGAAGGTCTCGGGATTGATGAAGCCAATGTAGTGGGCGTACAGCGCGCCGGCGACCCCGGCGTAGAAGGCGCTCATCACGAAGGCGAACAGCTTGTACTTCCAGACCGCGACCCCGTAGGCCGAGGCCAACGCCTCGTTCTGATGAATGCTGCGCAGGATCCGCCCGATCGGGGAGCCCATCAACAGCGCGGTCAGGCCGGTCATGGCGACCAGGGCGGCGAGCGTCAGATAGTAATAGGTCTTGCGATCGTCGAAGTTCAGCAAGCCGCCGATCGACTCCGGTCGGCGGACATCGGCGATCCCGGCTTCACCGCCGGTCAGCGACGAATAGTTCACCAGCACGGTGAAGATCACCATGTTGTAGGCCAGGGTGACGATCGCGAAGTAATGCCCCTTCACCCGCAGGCTGGGATACCCGACCAGAACCGAGAACAAGGCGGTGATCAGCGGGGCCGCGGCCATGCTGGCCCAGACGGGAAGGCCGGCCTTCACGCTCAGCAGGGTGGAGGCGTAGGCGCCCACTCCCACCAACCCGGCCTGAGTGATCGAGACATAGCCGGTCAGTCCCTGAATGATGTTCTGCCCGTGGGCGACGATCGCCCAGATCATCGCGAGGATGAAGAGCTGGATGTAGTATTTGACGGTGATCAACTGCGGCGCGGCGACGGCCAGCGCGAACAGCGCCAGGATCGCGAGGGGGGCGAGGAGGCGTTTCATCGGGCTTTCCCCAGCAAGCCTTCAGGTCGGACCAGCAGCACGATGATCATCACCAGAAAGGCGATCACGTCCTTATAGGCCGACGAGATGAAGCCGGCGGCCAGCGCCTCGGTCACGCCCAGGATCAAGCCGCCGACGATCGCGCCGGGCATCGAGCCCAGTCCGCCCAGGATCAGCACGGAGAAGCCTTTGATCGCCAGGCCTTCGCCCACGCCCGGCGCGATCGCGAACAACGCTCCGACCATGATCGCCGCCATCGATCCCAGCGCGGAGGACAAGGCGAACACCAGCATCGTGATCTTGGAGACGTCCACCCCCATCAGGATCGCCGACTGCCGGTTCTGCGCCAGCGCGCGGATGGCGTAGCCGGTCTTGCTGCGTTGGATGAAAATGGTCATCGCCAGGATCAGCAGCGCCGAGACGACGATCACATAGAGACGGAGCTCCGGCAGGGTCAGCGCGCCGATCTGGAAGACGGTCTGCAAGCCCGTGGGGATCACGATCTGGTCGGCCCCAAACAGGCGGAGGTTGATTCCCTCCGCCATCATGGTCAGGCCGAGGGCGACGATGAAGGCGTTGATCGGGCTGGCGTCGCGCACGGGGCGGTAGGCCAGACGCTCGACCAGGATCCCCAGCGCGAAGCCGGCGGCCATGGCCGCGACCGCGGCCAGAGGCAGGGGAACGCCCCACCCCGTGATCAAGGTGTAGGCGACATAGCCGCCGAACATCGAGATCGAGCCATGGGCGAAGTGAGAGATCCCCAGGATTCCGAAGACCGTCGTCAGGCCCAGCGCGATCAACGCGTAAACCCCGCCGATGGTCAGGCCGTTGATGATCTGCTGGATGATTTCGATCATGGGGCGCCTTGGTCCGAGAGCGCGGCGGCCAAAGCTGGGCCGCCGCGGCGTCGGTTCAGGTTAGGGACGCAGGGAACGCAGGAACTTCGAGTACTCGAGCGGATCGGACGGCAGATCCTCGACGAACACCCAGCGGCCCGCGCGCCATTGGAAGGCGGCGTTGGTGGTGTAGGCCTGGCCGTTCTCGTCGAACATCCGTCCTTCGACCGGCAGATACTTCATCACGGCTTCAGCCGGGATCGACGCCGCGCGGATCGCTTCCGACACCTTCTTGGTGTCCGAGACGGTCCCGGCCTTCTCCAGCGCATGTTTCAGCACATAGACCTGGTCATAGGCGTAGGGCGAGCTGGGCGAGGGGCTGGAGCCGAAGGCAGCCTTGTAGTTGGCTTCATACTTCACGCCGGCCGGGCTGGCGGATTCCAGCGTCAGTTCGGTCGGCCGCAGGTCCCACACGCCTTCCATCTGCTGGGACGTCGCAACCCGGAGAAACTGCTCCTCGCTGCCGCTGGTGAAGCCGAAGCGCTGAACGTTCAGCCCCAACTCAACCGACTGACGATAGACGAAGGCCGCAGGCTCGACGTAGCCGATCACCAGGATCGAGTCCGGCTCCAGACCACGGATCTTGGTGATCTGGGGCGTCATGTCGCGATCCTTCAGCGCGAAGCTCTCCTTCGCGATGATCTTGCCGCCGGCCTTGGCGAACTCCTTCTCGAACGCGTCGAGATACTGAACGTAGAAGCCGACCTCGAGCGAGCCGATGACGGCCATTTTCTTCACGCCCTTCGACGCGGCGAAGCGACCGGCGGCCGCGCCGGTGTAATCGGCCGGGGGGCGCGTGCGGTAGAGGTTGCTGAGACCGCGGGTGGTGATCGCGCGCTCGGCGGCGTTGCCGACCAGCATGATCGCGTCTTCCTTGCCGATGAAGGAGGCGACCGCGCTGGTGGAGCCGGAGCAGCAGAAGCCCAACAGGAACTTCACGCCGTCGCGGTCCAGCAGCTTGCGCACGCTGTTGGTCGCCTCGGTCGGGTTCGCCTTGTCGTCGTTGGCGATGACTTTCAGCTTGTAGACGTCGGATCCGACCTTGATCCCGCCGGCGGCGTTGATTTCCCGCGCCGCCATGGTGACCGAGTTCGATTGCGGCAGGCCGTAGACGGCGCCAGGGCCGGTGAGCGCGTCGGCGACGCCGATCACCAGTTCTTTTTCGGCGGCGGCGGCCGGCATGGGCGACGCTGCGAAGGCCCCGACCGCGAACGCCGCGATCGAGAGCCTGGATAACGCGGAAAGCACTTTCATGGCTGGTTTCCTCCTGTTATGCGGCCGATTGCGGCCATTCTTGATGCTTCACTCGCCGAGATAGGCCTTCATGACGGCGGGATCGTTCTGCAGTTCGGCCCCCGTCCCCGTCAGGACGATCTCGCCGGACTCGTAGAGATAGACGCGGTCGGCCAGGCGGAGCGCCATGGCCGAGTTCTGTTCGACCAGCAGGATCGTCCAGCCCTGCTTCTTTATCCGCCCGATCGTCGCCTCCACATACGCCACCATCTTGGGCGCGAGCCCCAGCCAGGGTTCGTCGAAA
>JBMLRS010000332.1:0-5989 GCA_049240905.1 Elsteraceae bacterium | reverse complement strand
AAGACTGTTATGGCTGCCGTCGCACAGGGGCTGGCCCGCCGTGGCCTTGCACCCGCAGAACCAGACTTCGCCCGACTCCGTCGCGGTGTACTTCATCGGAGACAGCCCGCTGCCCTTATGGGCGCCGTCGCAGAACGGCTGCTTCTTGCTCAGGCCGCAAGCGCACCACCAGTAATCTTTGCCGGCTGTCACTTCAACGCCATAAGGCGCGGATTGCGCCGCCACTGGTTTCGTCATTGCGGCTTCCTTTCCTTGGGTCTTCCCTTGCGGGGGGTCGATCGCCTATCTAAAGGGTGCGGAGATCAAGCCGCACCGTGCAACACACCTTAGGCGGCCCGCGTGTCTGGAACAAGCCCAGCCCCCATTGATCTCTCCTCCTCCGCGTCGGCCAAGTCCGATGTTCTGCCGCCGTTGAACGTGCTGCTGGCGGGGCCGCGCGGTTTCTGCGCCGGCGTCGATCGCGCAGTGCTGATCGTCGAACAGGCGCTGTCGAAATTCGGCCGGCCAGTTTACGTCCGGCACGAGATTGTACACAACAGATTCGTGGTGGAGAGCCTCGAAGCCAAGGGGGCGATCTTCGTCGACGAGCTCGACAAGGTGCCGGACGACCGCCCCGTGGTCTTCTCCGCCCATGGCGTGCCGAAGGTGGTTCCGGCCGAGGCGGAGCGCCGCCAGATGATGTATCTGGACGCGACTTGCCCGCTGGTCTCAAAGGTCCACCGCGAGGCGGAGCAGCATTTCGAGGAAGGCCGTCAGATCATCCTGATCGGCCATGCCGGCCATCCGGAAGTGATCGGCACCATCGGCCAGCTGCCCGAAGGCGCGGTGATGCTGGTGGAGGACATCGCCCAGGTCGAGGCGCTGACCTCGCTGGACCCCGACAATCTGGCCTACATCACCCAGACCACCCTCTCGGTCGACGACACGGCGGAGATGGTGGCCGCGCTGAAGCGCCGCTTCCCCAACATCAGCGGCCCGCGCAAGGACGACATCTGCTACGCCACCACCAACCGGCAGGCGGCGGTGAAGGCGATCGCGCTGCGCTGCGACGCGATTCTCGTGATCGGCGCGCCAAACTCCTCCAACTCCCGCCGCTTGGTGGAGGTGGCGTCGCGCACCGGCTGCGATCGGGCGGCGATGATCCAGCGCGCGGCGGAGATGGACTGGCGCTGGATGGACGGCGTCACCTCGCTGGGCGTCACCGCCGGAGCTTCCGCGCCGGAAAGCCTGGTCGAGGAATTGGTGGAGGAGTTGCGCAAGCGCTACACCCTGTCGATCGAGGAAGTGCGGGTGACCGACGAAGCGGTCGTCTTCAAGCTGCCGCGCGCCCTGGCGGGCTGATTTGGCGGTTTACACGCATCTCACCGACAGCGATCTGCGCGCGTTTCTGAGCGCATACGACGTCGGAACGCTTCTTGGATTCGAGGGCATCGCCCAGGGCGTCGAGAACACCAACTACCGGGTGGAGACGACGGTCGGGCGCTACATTCTCACCCTCTATGAGAAGCGGGTTGAGGAGGCGGATCTGCCTTTCTTCCTGGGGCTGATGCAGCATCTGGCCGCGCGCGGCCTCGCCTGCCCGACGCCGCTGGTGGCGAATTCCGGCGAGATGCTGCAGCGAATCGCCGGTCGCCCTGCCGCGATGGTGACCTTCCTGCAAGGCAAGGACCTGACCGCCTGGGACGCCGCCGCCTGCGCCGACGTCGGCAAGGCGCTGGCCCAGCTGCATGACGCCGGCGCCGGCTTCGCGCTGAAGCGTCCCAACGCCCTCTCCCTGGAAGGCTGGCGCCGCCTGACCCGCCAGACCGAGGCCGACGCGGACAGCGTCTCGCCCGGACTGCGCGCGATCATCGCCGCCGAATTCGCCCATCTCAGCGCGATCTGGCCGAGGGATCTGCCGGCGGGCGTGATCCACGCCGATTTGTTCTGCGACAATGTCTTCTTCCTCGACGGCCATCTGTCCGGCCTGATCGATTTCTATTTCGCCTGCCAGGATTTCTACGCCTACGACCTCGCGATCTGCCTGAACGCCTGGTGCTTCGACGCCCAGCATCGGTTTGAGCCGGCCAAGGGCGCGGCTCTGCTGAACGCCTATCACCAGGCCCGGCCCTTGAGCGCGCCGGAGCGCGCGGCTCTGCCGGATCTGGCGCGCGGCGCCGCCCTGCGCTTCCTGCTGACCCGGCTCTATGACTGGATCAACACTCCGGCCGACGCGCTGGTCCAGCGCAAGGACCCGCTGGAGTATCTGGCGCGGCTGCTGTTCTTCCAGACCATCGACGACGCCTCGCAAGTCGGCCTGGCATGAGCGAAGGGACTGAGCCCGAGCGGGTGGAGCTGTTCACCGACGGCGCCTGCAGCGGCAATCCCGGCCCCGGCGGCTGGGGCGTGCTGCTGCGCTGGCGCGAGACGGAGCGCGAGCTGACCGGCGGCGAAAAACACACCACCAACAACCGCATGGAGATGATGGCGGTGATCGCCGGCCTCGAGGCGCTCAAGCGCCCGATGGCCGTGCGCGTGGTGACCGACAGCCGCTATGTCCATGACGGCATCACCCGCTTCATCCATGGCTGGAAGAAAAACGGCTGGCGCACGGCGGACAAGAAGCCGGTGAAGAACAGCGACCTCTGGCAACGCCTGGATCAGGCGACCAAAAGCCACGAGATCGAATGGAAATGGGTAAGAGGCCATGACGGCCACATCGAGAACGAACGCGCCGACGCGCTCGCCCGCAAGGGGCTGGAAGAGGCGCGGGCGGGGGAGAGCCTGTAGGCTTAGTTCACAGGCCTCATCCTGAGCGCCGTCGAAGGATGGGCAATCTCTTCAGCGCTTCCCGCCGGCTCACCCTTCGACAGGCTCAGGGTGAGGTAACTATCTGATATTATTTAGAAAAAACTACGCCGTCCGGAACCGCAGCACGCCCTTATCATCCGCCGTCCGCTTCAGGCGGCCGTCATGCCAGAGCAAATTCACGTGGGCGACGGCTTCGGCCATGGCGAAGGTCATGTCGTGCACGTCGAGGGCGCGGTCGAAGATCACCGGCAGAAGCTCGGCGGCGGTCTGATGCTGATCGCGACAGGCTTCCAGGATCGCGGAGAGGCGGCCCTGATGATGCGATTTCAGTTCGGCGATGCGCTGGCGCAGGCCGCGAAAGGGCAGGCCGTGCGAGGGCAAGACCAGCGTGTCCGCAGGCAGTTCCGCGAGGCGGTCGAGCGAGGCGAGGAACAGCGACAGGGGGTCGGCGTCCGGCTCCGGCCAATGCACCCCGATGTTGGGGGAGATGCGCGGCAGAACCTGATCGGCGGCGATCAGCAGGCCCTGCTCCTCGGCGTAGAGGCAGGCTTGCTCAGAGGCATGGCCGCGAGTGATGATCACGCGCCAGAGATGCTTGCCGATGCGCAGTTCGTCGCCGTCGGCCAGACGGGTGAAATGGCTGGGCAGGGTCGGCACGCCCGTGCGGTACCAGCCCTGACGCTTCGATTGCGCCTCCAAACGTTCGCCCTGTAGGCCGTTGCGGCGCTGGAACTCGGTCACAGAGGCGGTCTCCACCTCGAGCGGCTGGTTGCGCACGAAATAGGCCCAGAGGAATTCCCGCTCCGGCATCCAGACCTGAGCCTTGTAGGTCTGCTCCAGCCAGCCGGCGTTGCCGATATGGTCAGGGTGGAAATGGGTCACCAGCACGCGGCTGACTTTGCGGCCCTCCAGGATCTGGCCCCAATAGGTCCGGCTTTCCTCGGTCGCGAAGCCGCAATCGACCAGCGCCACGCCGTCGCCATCCTCCAGCATCCAGAGATTGATGTGGTTCAGACGGAACGGCAGGGGCATGCGCAGCCAGGCGACGCCCGGCGCCATGGATTCGGTCAAACCCGGCGCGGGCGGCGTGGCGAAGGGGTGGTCGAGCCCGTCCATGGTCAGCCTTTCACCTTGCTGCCGGCAGCGCGCGCCAGCCGATGTCGGTCCGGCGCTGCGATCCCGGGTAATCGATCTTGGCGACGGCGGCGTAGGCGCGGTCGCGCGCCTGCTTCAGATCTTGGCCGATCGCGGTCACGCTCAAGACCCGGCCGCCGTCGGAGACGATTCCCGCTTCGGTCTCCTTGGTCGCGCAATGGAACAGGGTGACGCCTTCGCCGAGCCCGGCCTCCTCCAGCCCCTTGATCGGCACGCCCTTGGTCGGCGTCTCCGGATAGCCTTCGGCGGCCAGGATCACGGTCATCGCCGGCTCGTCGCGCCAGCGGACCGACAGGCTGTTCAACTGCCCGTCGCGCACCGCGAGCAGGGCGGTCAGCAGGTCGGAGCGCAGCCGGGTCATCAGCACCTGGCATTCGG
Organism: Elsteraceae bacterium; assembly: GCA_049240905.1. Classification (GTDB taxonomy): domain Bacteria; phylum Pseudomonadota; class Alphaproteobacteria; order Elsterales; family Elsteraceae; genus JBMLRS01. The sequence continues at coordinate 1,666 of JBMLRS010000332.1, read as the reverse complement.
GATCGCCGAAGCGGGCGTTGTATTCGATCAGCTTCGGGCCTTGCTTGGTGATCATCAGGCCGGCGTACATCACGCCCTTGTAGGGCGCGCCGGCCTCCGCCAGCGCCTTGGCGGTGGGCAGGATGAAACGGCTCATCACCTCGGCTTCGAGCGCGGCGGTGAAGATCGGGGCCGGGCCATAGGCGCCCATGCCGCCGGTGTTCGGCCCCTGGTCGCCGTCCTTCAGACGCTTGTGATCTTGCGCTGAGCCGAAGGGCAGGGCGTGGACTCCATCCACCAGCGCGAAGAAGCTGACTTCCTCCCCCTCCAGAAACTCCTCGATCACCACTTTGGCGCCGGCGTCGCCGAAGCGATTATCCTCAAGCGCCGCGCGCACGGCGGCCTGCGCTTCCGCCATCGTCATGGCGACGACCACGCCCTTGCCGGCGGCGAGCCCATCAGCCTTGATCACGATAGGCGCGCCGACCTTATCCAAATAGGCCAACGCCGCCGCGCTGTCGGTGAACACGTCGTAGTCGGCTGAGGGCACGCCCGCGCGCTTGGCCAAGTCTTTGGTGAAGGCTTTGGAGCCCTCAAGCTGCGCCGCCGCCTTGCTCGGCCCGAAGGCGGGAATCCCCGCGGCCTCCAGCTTGTCGACCAGCCCCAGGATCAGCGGCAGTTCAGGCCCGACCACCACGAAATCGACGCCCTTCTCCAGCGCGAAGGCGGTGAGGCCGTCCAGATCGTCCATTTTGATCGGCACGCAGATGGCTTCATGGGCGATGCCGGCGTTGCCCGGGGCGCAATAGAGCGTCTCGATCAGCGGCGAGGCCGCCAGACTCCAGCACAACGCATGTTCGCGGCCGCCGCCGCCCACCACCAGAACCTTCATCCCGCTTGCCTCTTTTGCTGCGCGGTGGCTTGTAGCATGACCTGCGCCGCGTCGCGCCCCCCAGATCACGCCCACTTATGCTGCATGGCCGAATTGATGTCTGAGCTTGTTCATAACGTGCCGGAGTTCACGGTCGGCGGGCTGTCCGGCGCGCTGAAGCAGACGGTGGAGGAAACCTTCGGCCGCGTGCGGGTGCGGGGCGAGATCTCCGGCTTCAAGCCGCACAGCTCCGGCCATCTCTACTTCACGCTGAAGGATTCCGAGGCGGTGCTGGACGCCGCCTGCTTCCGCCAGAACGCGCGGCGGCTCAGCGTCTCGCCGGAGGATGGGCTGGAGGTGATCGCCACCGGGCGGCTGACGACATATCCGCAACGCTCGAAATATCAGCTCATCGTCGAGAACCTGGAGCTGGCCGGCAAGGGCGCGCTGCTGGCGTTGATCGAGGAGCGGAAGAAGAAGCTGGCGGCCGAGGGGCTATTCGACGTCGCCCGCAAGCCGGCCCTGCCCTACCTGCCCAACGTCATCGGCGTGGTGACCTCCCCCACCGGCGCGGTTATCCGCGACATCCTGCACCGGCTGGCGGAGCGCTTCCCGCGCCATGTGCTGGTCTGGCCGGTCGCCGTGCAGGGCAATGGCGCGGCGGAGCAAGTGGCCGCCGCGATCGACGGCTTCAACCGGCTGGAGCCGGGCGGCAATCCGCCGCGGCCGGATCTGCTGATCGTCGCGCGCGGCGGCGGCAGCCTCGAGGACCTGATGGCCTTCAACGAGGAGATCGTGGTCCGCGCCGCGGCGATG
>JBMLRS010000331.1:0-6044 GCA_049240905.1 Elsteraceae bacterium | reverse complement strand
CGATCGCCTTCGCTTGATCGAGATCCACGCCGAGCAACGCCGCCATCGCGCCCTCGCCGACCGGGACAGCCGCCTGCATGGCTTGGCCGCGCAGCTTCAGAAGCCGCGCCGCGTCGGCGACGGTCAGCGCGCCGGCGGCGGCGAGCGCGGAGTACTCGCCCAGCGAATGGCCGGCGACATATCGGCACAGCTTGGTGATCGGCTTGCCTGACTCCTGCTCCAGCACCCGGACCACAGCCATCGAGACGGCCATCAGGGCGGGTTGGGCGTTCTCGGTGAGGGTCAGTTCCGATTCCGGGCCGTCGCCCATGAGCTTGAAGAGCTTCTGCGACAGGGCGTCGTCGACTTCCTGGAAGACATGACGCGCGGCGGGAAAGGCCTCCGCGAGTTCGCGCCCCATGCCGACGGCCTGGCTGCCCTGCCCTGGAAAAATGAATGCGATCGCCATCGTTTTCGTCCCTGCTGTGGCGCGCGCAACCACCATGCGGCGTATCAGATGTCAAGCGGATGACGGTCGCCAAAGGCCAAAAACCGATCGTTCGCCGATGCGTTCGCCCACCGTGACAAGCGAAGCGTCGAGCGCCATGCTGGGGCATCACGCAAGGGACGGCCATGAAAGATTTGTTCATCCAGGATTTTGGCGCGCGGCGCTTCATGATCGGCATGGTGCATACGCCTGGCCTGCCCGGCTCGCCGCGCTACGATCGCGAGGGCGGCATGCGCAAGGTGATCGCCCAGGCGCTGGACGACGCCAACGCTCTGGCCGACGCGGGCTTTCACGCCCTGCTCTACTGCAACGAAGCGGACATGCCTTACGAAACGCATCTGCGCGCCGAGACGGTCTCGGCGATGACCGCCGTGATCATGGCCGTGCAGGCCCAGCTGCGCATGCCCTTCGGCGTCAACATGCTGATCGACCCTGCGGCCTCGATCGCCGTCGCGCACGCCACTGGCGGACGATTCGTCCGGGCCTTTCTCACCGGCGGCTATGTCGGCGATTTCGGCGTCTACGCCACGGAGGGCGCTGAGATCATGCGCCGGCGCGCCAACATCGGGGCCGACGACGTCCGCGTGATGGCGAACGTCACCCCCGGCTTCTCGGTCCCAAGCGTCGATCGTCCCCTGGCCGACGTCGCCAAGGGCGCGGTCTTCATCGGTCTCGCCGACGCGGTTGTGGTGGGCGGGTCGGCGGCGGGGGTGGAGGTCGATCTGGCCCCGCTGCAGGCCGTGGCGAAGGCCGTGCCGGACACGCCCTTGGTGGTGGGCACGGGCGCGGCGGTGGAGAACGTCGCCAAACTGATGACCGTGGCCGACGGCTTCATCGTCGGCAGCTCCATCAAGGTGGATCGCAAGACCTTGAACCCGATCGATCCAGGCCGCGCCCGGGCCTATATGGAGGAAGTGCGGCGCAATTCCTGAGCGAAGGAAGCCCGCCGGCGACCAACCCCATTGAACGTCGAGGGGTTCTGTGCATAATCCCGCGCCTCGCTCCTTGCCGGCCAAAAAAGCCGGTTAGGCCTCGACCGCTGCGCGCTTTCATTCCGAAAGCCGGCACGAGGCCGCGAATAGCCATGGGGAGTAGCGAACGCGATGCCGCTTTACGAAAGCGTCTTCATCGCGCGTCAGGATATTTCCGGCGCGCAGGTGGAAGCCCTGACCGAGCAATTCTCGCAGATCATCATCGATCAAGGCGGAACGGTCACCAAGAAAGAATACTGGGGCCTCAAGAACCTCACCTACCGCATCAAGAAGAACCGCAAGGGCCATTACACCCTGCTGAACATCGACGCGTCCTCGCCCGCGCTCCTGGAGATGGAGCGCAACATGGGCTTGAACGAAGATGTTCTCCGCTACATGTCGGTGCGGGTCGAGGCTCTCGATGAGGGTCCCTCCGCGATGATGTTGAACAAGGGCGACCGCGGTCGCCGGCGCGACGGCGAAGAGGGCGGCGAAGACCGTCCGGAGCGCTTCGAGCGTCGTCCCCGTGAAGATCGCATGGAAGGAGGCATGGAATGAGCGAGCGTTATTCTGGCGGCGGCGGCGGTCGTCCCCCGCGCGATGGCGACGGCGCTCCGGCCATGTCGCAGCGCAGCTTCGGCGCGCGGCGTCCGTTCTTCCGGCGTCGCAAGTCCTGCCCGTTCTCCGGCCCGACCGCGCCTGTGATCGATTACAAGGACATCAAGCTGCTGCAGCGTTTCTTGTCCGAGCGCGGCAAGATCGTGCCCAGCCGCATCACGGCGGTGTCCGCGAAGAAGCAGCGCGAACTGGCCCAGGCGATCAAGCGCGCCCGCTTCCTCGCCCTGCTCCCCTACGTCCTGCAGTGAGCTGAAGGGAGACGCGGTGCAAGCCGATGACCATGCCGGAAACAGCGCCATTGACCCGCAAAAACGCGGCGTTGCTGGCTGTCTGCGCCGGGCTGGCCTCGGCCGCCCTGTTCATGCTCGTGCTGAGCGGCAATCTGCTTGGGTTGTTCGCGGCTCAAATGATCCCGTTGCCGATCTGGCTCATCGCTCTGGCGGCGGGACCGACGGCGGCGGTGATCGCTGTTGGGACCGCGGCGTTGCTGCTGTCCGCTCTGATCGCCGCCCCGGTCGGGATCGGCTTCATGATCGGATTTGGCCTGCCTGTTCAGTTTCTGGCCTGGGTCGCCCTGATGGGGCGAACTTTGCCGGATGGCCGGCGGGAGTGGCTGTCGACGGGTTGGCTGACCGCCGCGTGGGTCGCTTGCGGAGCCTTGGTGACGGTCACCGCGATTGTGGCCTTGCCGGGCGAGTCGGGCGCCGCGGAGGAGCAGATCCGAAGCGTGTTCTCCCGCTTGCTGGAGACGGCCTTGGGTCAGGCTGGAATGCCGACCGACGTGACCGGAGTGATCGAGATGATGGCGGCGATGCCCGCGATCATCGTGGTCTCCTGGATGTTGGTGCATCTGGTGAACGGCGTGATCGCCCAGGCGCTGCTGTTGAAGATGGGGCGCGCTTTGCGGCCCGCTCCGACCGCGGCCTCCCTGGTTTTGCCGCTGGACGTGGCGGCGGTTCTCGCCTTCGCCGCAGCCTTCGGAGCGATCGGCCAGGACCCGGGGCTGGCCTATATCGGCCGGAACCTGCTGTTGGTGACGGCCTGCGCCTATCTGCTGGCCGGGTTCGCGGCGGCGCATCGATGGACGGCGGACTTTAAGCACAGGCGTTGGGTGTTAGGGGGCGTCTACGCGTCGGCGGTGTTGCTGCAATACCCGCTGATCGCGCTGGCGCTGATAGGTTTGATCGATCAACTGGCGCAAGCGCGCCAACGTTACGCCGGCGATAATCCGACGGGCGTTTGAAGAAGGAATGAGGACGATGGTCGAGGTGGTTCTGTTGGAGAGGATCGAGCGACTCGGTCAAATCGGCGATGTGGTGAAAGTGCGTCCGGGCTTCGCGCGCAATTTCCTGCTGCCGCAGAAGAAGGCGCTGCGCGCGACGAAGGCGAATCTCGCCGTGTTCGAAGAGCGTAAGGCTCAGCTGATCGCTGACAACCTGAAGCGCAAGGAAGAAGCGGAGCATGTCGCCAAGAAGATGGCCGGCACGCAGATCACCATGGTTCGGCAGAGCGGCGAAAGCGGCCAGCTCTACGGCTCCGTGACCGCGCGCGACATCGCCGAGGCCGTGACCGGTCAAGGCTTCACCGTGAACCGCACGCAGATCCTGCTGGACGCGCCGATCAAGACCTCGGGCTCGGTGACCGTGCATGTGGTGCTGCATCCGGAAGTGCGGGTTCCCGTGCTGCTGGCCGTCGCCCCCAGCCAGGACGAAGCCGAAGGCATGCTGCGCGCCAAGCAGCCCGCCCCGGAGGCCGCGCCGGCCGCCGAGGAAGCCGTGGAAGCCGCGCCGGAAGCTTAAGCTTAACAAGGGCTTGGACAGATCGGTTAGATCTGTCCCCAGGTTCCACAGAGGGCGGTGTCGGGCGTCACTGACGCCGCCCTTTCATTCCAGGTATGGTCCCGCATGCCTGATGACGTTAACTTGAATAGTCCGCCTTTGCTCCCCTCAGGGGGCGGCAAGAACGCCGATTTCCGCCAGCTTCCGCATTCGGAGGAAGCTGAGATGGCCCTGCTTGGGGCGATCATGTACGACAATCGCGCCTTCGACCGGATCGGCGACTTCCTCCAGGAAAATCACTTCGCGATCGTCGTCCATCGCCGCGTGTTCGCCGCGATGTCGCGCATGATCAACGAGAAGGGCCAGTTCGCGGACCCCATCACCTTGAAGCAGGTGCTGGAGAACGACCCGGACTTCGCCGCCGCCGGCGGCTACGGCTATCTGCTCAAGCTCGCGGCGTCGGCGCCGCCGGTCGTGCATGTCGGCGATTACGGACGGCTGATCTACGACCTGTATCTCCGTCGAGAACTGATCGCGGTCGGCAACAACATGATCGCCGACGCCTATGACGAAGACATCGACAAAGACGCGCCGATGCAGATCGCTTCGGCCGAGGATCGTCTGTTCAACCTCGCCCAGACTGGCGCGTCGGAGACCGGCTTCCAGGCGTTCCGCAAGGCTCTGACCGACGCCGTGCGCTCGGCCGACGCCGCTTCCCGGCGCGACGGCAAGATCGCGGGCGTGCCGTCCGGGTTGCGCGATCTCGACGAGATGCTCGGCGGCCTGCACAACTCCGACCTGCTGATCCTCGCCGCCCGCCCCGCGATGGGCAAGACGGCGCTGGCCACCAACATCGCCTTCAACGCCTGCCGCGCGATCGCGGATCCGGAAACCGGACGCCATTACACGGTCGGCTATTTCAGCCTGGAAATGTCGGCCGAACAGCTGGCGACCCGCATTCTTTCCGAGGAGACCGGCATTCGGTCCGAGAGCATCCGGCGCGGCGATCTCAGCAATGAGGATTTCGAGAAGCTGGTGACCGCCTCTCAGGAGCTTGAGCGGCTGAATCTGTTCATCGACGACACGCCCGCCCTGTCGATCACATCGCTGCGCATCCGCGCCAAGCGGCTCTACCGGCAGCACCAACTCTCCCTGCTGATCGTCGACTATCTGCAGCTGCTGCAAGGACCGCCTGGCGCGCGCATCGAAAATCGGGTGCAGGAAGTCTCGCAGATCACCCGCGGCCTCAAGGCGATCGCGAAGGAGTTGAACATCCCCGTGATCGCCTTGTCCCAGCTCTCTCGTCAGGTCGAGTCGCGCGAAGACAAGCGCCCGATGCTCGCGGACTTGCGCGAATCCGGCTCAATCGAGCAGGACGCCGACATGGTGATGTTCATTTATCGCGAACAATATTATCTCAACAATTCCCAGCCCGACCAGCGGCCGGACGAGGCTCCGGACAAGTTCCAGGAGCGCTTCGATCGTTGGAAGGAGCGCTGCGAGCAGGTTTGGAACAAGGCCGAAGTGATCATCGCGAAGCAACGCCACGGTCCGACCGGCACCGTCGAACTGCATTTCGATCAGAACACCACCAAGTTCTCCGACCTCGCGCGCGAAGACCGTTTGCCGGAGCAGCGTTTCTGATCCCATGAGCCAATCTCAGCCCGCCTTCCGCTCGCCCGCCACCGTCGGCGCGCTGCTGACGATCGATTTGAACGCGATCGTCGAGAATTGGCGCAGCGTCGCCGCCGCCGCCGGCGTCGCGACAGCGGCCGTTGTGAAGGCCGACGGCTACGGGCTGGGCGCGGTCCCGGTGTCGCGGGCGCTCGCGGCCGCCGGCTGCCGGCGGTTCTTTGTGGCGCATCTCGATGAAGGCGTGGCCCTGCGCGACGCCCTTCCGGAGGTGGAGATCGCGATCCTCAACGGCCTGCTGCCGCAAGCGGAGGCTGTTTATCGCGCGCACCGCCTGGCGCCGGTTCTGAACGATCCCGGCCAGGTCCAGCGCTGGCTGTCCTATTGCGCGGCTGAGGGCGAGACCCTGCCCGCCCTGCTTCAGGTCGACACCGGCATGAACCGGCTGGGCATGACCGCCGGCGAGTGGGGCGCCGCCGCGCTCGACCCCGCCGTCGCCGCTTTTCCCTGGACCGCGCTGATAAGCCATCTTTCTTGCGCCGACATGCCGGACCACCC